>NZ_JBOEFX010000021.1:107883-132829 GCF_050633125.1 Lewinella sp. | reverse complement strand
TGCAGATTTTTGCACGTAAAAACATGTTAATTGGTGGTGGGTCGTATGGCAACTACCCCGGCAGTAATATGCAGGTAGCAGATATTTCGGCCCTGATGATCCAGAGTATTCCGCTCATGTTGCGCACCTTCTATTTGCCGGATATTTATACCGCTACCTTGCCTAATTACGAAGAGAAGATACGTAAAATAGCTAAGATTGCAGCCAATGAACCTAGCCTCACTATGCTTGGCGGCGTACCCACCTGGAACCTGGCACTCTACCGGCAAGTGTTGGCTGAGAAGAATGCCCAAAACCTACTGGAAGTGTGGCCTAATCTTCAGGCGTATGTTCACGGCGGGGTGAGCTTTGCCCCTTACAGAGAACACTATGAAGCCCTGATTCCCAGCAATGATTTTCTTTATCACGAAATATACAATGCTTCTGAGGGCTATTTCGCTGTCCAGGATCAGCTGGACAAGGACGATATCATTCTGATTCTCAACAATGGCATTTATTATGAATTCATCCCTTTTGAACAACTAAATAATGGCGACCGGAGTGCTATCCCGCTCGAGCAAGTGAAAACAGACACTTTGTACGCGATGGTCATTACTAATATCAGCGGCCTGTACCGCTATCTGCTCGGAGATGTTGTTCGGTTCACCAGTGTTCATCCTTACCGGATAAAAATAGAAGGCCGCACCCAGGAATTTATCAATGCTTTTGGGGAAGATTTGCTATTGCAAAATGTACAGCAAGCACTATTGACCACCTGTTCGGATTTTGACATAAAAATCAAGGATTACAGTATTGCTCCTTTTTATATCAAGGTAAATCAAAAAGGGAGGCATCAATGGTTTATAGAATTTGAAGGAGAAGTGCCTCCACTTGATGCGTTTACAAAAGCATTGGATGAGGCTATGCAAAATTGCAACTCCAATTACGCTCAAAAGCGGACCAATGATTTTGCCATTACGCGTCTTGAAATTATTCCTCTTCCCGCAGGGTTTTTCCAGCATTGGCTACGCGACCGCGGCAAGGTAGGCGGGCAAGCCAAAGTACCTAAGTTAGCTAACCATCGACGGTTTGCGGAGGATATTCTAGCGCGGATTAAAAAACAAACGCAAACGCAAAAAACTGGGCAACAAAGCCAATAAAATAGCCTCCAAAAACATCGGACGGCTCATGAGCTTTGAGTAACAAGCGAGCAGTACCTACCCCACCAGCAGCTAGAATGGCTACAATTAATAAATGAAGCATGCTGATTTCAATGGGGCCATTGCTGAAATCTAGCGTAAAGGAACCATAACTGAACCACAGCATACTGATCACAACCATGCCTACCAGTCCGCCCATACCTACAGCGTGGGCGCTAATTTTGGAAAAAATATTGATAATAAAAGCCAGAAAAAGTGCAATTACAGCGCCTAACATGAAGGAAACGTAAGCTGGAGGCAACTGTCCCGTTTGAGAAAAATTATAGTATACCCAAAGGTAAAGCATCCCTGTGATGAGATAAGGCCCTATCCGTTCCTGTTTGTCTTTTACATGAATATCCTGGATCATTCCCAAGAAATACATTACGACAAAGGAAACTGCCGGAATGAAAAACGTATAAAGAAAGACCAATAGCAAGAGCATCTTTGCAGCCTCATCCTGTGGGCTACTCACCCCAAAGAGGTAAGGATTGATCAAAAGCAGCAACAATAGCATGTAGGTCGGGATCAGCAAAGGATGGAAAACGACCGATAGGCCCATGGCCAGACTTCTCAACATATTTATTCTGTGATTCTTGGCCGGCAAAGATAGGGCTTTAGTAACGGTTAAAAAAAACATCCCCCTTCGTCTATCTTCAAGGGAATATGCTTAATTTACCAACTTGAATAAAAAGAAAGGTACCTCTCCCTTTACAAGACCAAAATGAAGTAACCCTATCTATGGATTTTACTGCTTTTTTCAATCAGGAAGTGTTTACCATTGGGGAAATAACCATAAAGCTAGGACGGTTGATATTCGTCACAGTAGGGGTGATCTTTCTTTATATTCTGGGGTTTATGTTGCTACGTTCCTGGCTCGAGCGATTTTTTCTCTACGAGGATACTACTGATAAACAAAAAAACCGTGTTAGGCGACTGACCACCATCTGCCTGATTCTAATAGCGTCATTGATCATATTATTGGGCTTGCAAGCGGATTTCGCCATCAGCTCTCTTGATGAGAGTCCACTTAGTAAGATTAAGCTCTCTACCTTTATTCAAGCTTTTCTTATCTATTTTATTGCTCGATTAGTAGACGAACTACTATCCAGTGTCCTCACTCATCGCTATCAGCAACGAAGAGAGCAACAACTTCAAGAGGGAGGCTTATATCAATTACAAGGAGGGAGCTCTCAGATACGTGTGAGCCATATCGTACAACCGATCGTCTATTTACTGGCCCTCACTTTTATTATCCAGCAATTAGGTTTGGATATTTCTATTTCCGACTTTTTGCCGTGGACAAACCCTGAAAATGCGGGGTTAATCACGATCAATCGTATTCTTAGTGCCATTTTAATCCTGCTGGTGACCCGCCTCATTTTATGGGTACTCACAGAGATTGTACTTTATCCTTATTACAAGCAAAAAGAAATTAACGTTGGGAGCCAATATGCTATCAACCGGCTACTCACTTATTTTGTCTTGTTGATTGCCATCATCGGTACACTACAGTATGTTGGTATCAATCTTACCGTCTTGATGGGGGGGGCTGCTGCTTTACTGGTAGGTATTGGACTAGGTTTGCAGCAGACCTTCAATGACCTAATTTGCGGCATTATCCTCTTATTTGAGCGTACCGTAGAAGTAGGGGACATTGTGGATATGAACGACCTCGTGGGAACGGTGAAAAAAATTGGCATCCGTACCTCGCTGGTGGAAACAAGGGATAATGTCTCCGTTATTGTGCCCAACTCCAAGCTCGTAGCAGACAATGTTATCAATTGGAGCCACTTCGACTCAAAGGCCCGATTTAGGGTAGGCGTAGGGGTAGCCTATGGCTCGGATACTGCCCTCGTAAAAGGCATCTTACTGGAAGCGGCAGAAAAGCACACCCGAATCGTTCGACGACCTAAGCCTTTCGTAAGGTTTGTTAACTTCGGAGACTCTTCTCTTGATTTTGAAATTCTTTTCTGGACACGCGATTTACTTGGGATCGAGGATGTTAAAAGCGACCTTCGTTTTGCTATCGACAAAGCATTCCGGGAGGCTAACATAAGTATTCCGTTTCCTCAGCGTGACCTGTGGATCAAGCAAGCTCCGCCTTCTTTTGACAAAAGTGACGAATAAAATTTGCTCTAATATTTTCACCTTCACTTGCCATTTTGTCAACAAAATATAAAAAGGCCTATTGATAATCAATCGGCATATTCTTTCCGTTATGAAAAAGCACCTGCAAATCGTCTTATTGAGTATTACGCTACTCGCCTTTTCCGGAGTTTGTTTTGGGCAAGATTGGGCCAACCTTAGTCGCTATCAAATGGAAAACAAAGTCTTGCTTGAATCTCAAATTGATACTCCCAAGGTGGTCTTTATGGGAAATTCTATCACCGAAGGCTGGCCTGGGCACGAACCTGATTTTTTCCAAAATCCTGCCTATATCAATCGGGGCATCAGCGGACAAACGACCCCTCAAATGTTGGTGCGTTTTCGGCAAGATGTGATTGATTTGCAGCCTGCGGCTGTCGTTATCCTGGCTGGCATCAACGATATTGCTGGTAATACTGGCCCCGCTACGGTAGAAATGATCATTGATAATATCATTTCAATGGCGGAACTTGCCCAAGCGAATGGCATTGAGGTGCTACTCTGTTCTGTCTTGCCAGCAGCGGCTTTTTCTTGGGAACCAAAGGTTGATCCGATCCCTCAGGTCTTGGCACTCAACCAAATGATCAAGAGGTACTGTGCGGCTAATGATTTAATCTACGTCGATTATTTTTCTGCGATGGTTGACGATGAAAACGGCTTGCAAGCGGTTTTGACTTACGATGGCGTGCATCCCAATAAGGCTGGTTATGAGGTGATGGGACCTTTGGTGAAAATGGCGATTGGAAGGGTTTTGCGATAAGCCCCCAATGAATCAATTCGTCCAATTAACACAAATAATAATGAAAATGAAGTCAGTGCTATTCGTACTTCTTTTTATTACTACCTTTTCTTACAGCCAGGAGAATGAGTCATTCAGAACACTAGAAAGCGGTCGCAACAGGGGTATTGTTAAAGCGGAAAAATTCGATATTAGAGCGACCTTAACTTACAGAAAGGCAGCCTCCTGTAATTGTATCAAAACAGGTTATTACAGATACCGTAGATCACGGGCGTGTAAGAAATTGTTTTCAGCTCATCGTGTTGAGCTTGAAAATTTACTTGATTCGAATATTTATTCGGACTTCGACAAGTATCATATCTATGACCAATTATTTAGATTGTCGAAGTATTTCCATACTACTAATGCTCATTTACTTGATTCCTCAATCACCTTTTTGCATAAGCACGTAAACCAAGGGGAGTATACTGATCTTTATCATAGGTTAGGATATCAAAAAACGCATCTATTTTTGTCTATTAGTGAAATACATTGGATTCTCAGGGAGCAGAACAAACGAAAATATGATCAGCTAAGAAGGGGTTACCAAAATAGCCTGACTCCATCGTTTTGTTCAGAGGCCAATGTGGGGAAATATGAAAACTATGAAGTGCAAATAAGTAAACTACTTTATGACGAGGGGTGCTATAGATTTGCTTATGAATATCTTAACTCGTTAGGTTTGTCATCAATAAGTGGAGATTTCCAGTCTGGATACAAACGAATTGAACAAGAAAAGATGCTTTACTACTTAAAAGTACTGATGGAAGTATTTGACAAAGATACTTTAGAAGAAATGAGAATTGAGGCGATCAATAAAGTTGAAATAAGATATACATATTCGACTGCGTACGGTTACACCTTATTTGGCAATCACATCATCCAAATCCCTCTAGATGTCAGTGATAGTACTAATTCACTAAGTTGCATCGAGTTGGAGGATCTGGCAAGAGAAAAATTACTAGCATCAATAGTGTTTAAAGAACCATTTTAGCAGATGTATTGAAAATTATTAAGTCTTCTTCTGTACCCCGTTATCGCCGTCTATTCTTCGCTCTACTCTTTCTTTTGGATGCCAAAGTAGAAGCCTCTTCTGTCTTAGACGAAGTACGCACCATTTCATTGATGCCTTTGATTTCCTGAGCCGTTAATTCACGCCACTGGCCCACTTTGAGTCCAGACATATCAACGTTCATGATTCGTATCCGCTTCAGCTTGGTGACCTCATAGCCCAAGTATTCACACATGCGACGGATCTGCCGATTCAGTCCTTGGGTCAAGATTATTCGAAAGGTAGCTTTGTCTATTTGATCAACAACACAAGGCTGGGTTACCGTGCCTAATATGGGAATACCTTGGCTCATGCGCTGTAGAAACCGGTTATTAATTGGCCTATCTACTGTTACGATATACTCTTTTTCGTGCTGGTTTCCGGCGCGAAGAATTTTGTTGACAATATCCCCGTCATTGGTCAAGAAGATAAGTCCTTGAGAAGGTTTATCTAACCGGCCAATAGGAAAAAGCCTTTGCGAGTGGTTGATAAAACTAATGATATTTTTAGGCTCACGAGGATCCGTTGTACAAACGATACCCACGGGCTTATTAAAGGCCAAATACAAGGCCGGCGGCTTAGCTTTCAGCGGTTGGCCTTTGAGCAGCACCTGATCTCCCGGAAACACCCGGTTTCCTTTCTGTGCTACCGTGCCGTTTATTTTTACCAAGCCTTCTTCGATAAAACGGTCGGCCTCACGGCGTGAACAGATACCTGTACTACTGATGTACTTATTTAGGCTAACGGAGTTGTCATTGGATTTGTCCAAAGGAAGAAGTTATGGTCTAAGAACAAAGTTAGGGATTTTTTAGTGCTCTTCCGATAAACAGGAATCGTGGGTAGTGTCGACTGCGTCGGCGGCAGCCGCGCTAACCGCGAGCTTTAGCGAGTACCACCGCAAGCGTAGCGCGCACAATCATGAGCTCCGACACCTCGGGACGAATACTCCTGACCAAGCGTATAAATAAAACCAAAAGCACTTAAACCTGTAAAATCAACTTAGCAAACCACTAGTTCAAAAGCTTCGTCTTCTCCGGCGTTTGCTCATTAAGTTCCCAATTGTATTCCAGAAACTGAACTTCCTTACTCGTATCAATTTCTTGATCACTATAGGTTTTTACCAACTCGAAGCGGCTATCGTACTTGTCTTTAAAGTCTCCCCAATACCAATCGAGGAGCTTGGACAATTTCACAGGGCTTTCAGTAATTTCATTGCGAAAAGGTTCATTGATAAATTCACGGGCAGCTTGATTCAATTGGTCCTCCAACTTATCTGCTACAAAGGCAAAATTCTGAAGTTTTGGACAAGACATACTGGCGCAAACCAGCGCAAAATGTATTCTTGGATCATCGAAATCTTTTCGTAAAATTCCGTGCTCTATATTATTGAGGTCAAACGCTTCGCCAGCGATTTTGAAGAATTTAATATCCCAGACCGTACTCACGAAAGGGATACCATTTTTGATATCCTTGATACTTTTAACCGGGTAGTAATCAAGTATCAAGTCTACGGTAAAGGCATTGTAAGCATTGATCCAATAGGCCATTTCTTCGTTATCAGACCAATTCTTTTTATTGGGAGCATTGAGGCTTAATAGCTCCAAGTATTCGTTCAACTGGTTGCTGTCAGCGGCCATGCCTTTATAATCCACCAAGCCGTTATCGTCTACGTGCTTGCGAAGGAGGCTGTCCCAGATTGTGTGGCTCACCGGCTGAGCAGTAGATTTGATACTGGGTGCAGCGCAGCTTTGCCAAAGCAGTGCACTGAGGATCATTAGCAATACAAGCGGGAAAATCGATTTGTTGAAATTCATACGGTGTTTGATTTATCTTTGAACGACATTCAAGGTCTTCACGTTTACTTTTCAAGCAAAATACAATTTATGTGTCCGCAACCGGACCAGCCTATTCAGCGTGATTATTTCCTCGACCTCCCGGGTCGCCAGGTTCATGTATGTTCCTACGGAAGTGGCCCGAAATTAATGATTGCCTTGCATGGTTATGACTACGATGCGAGTGTTTTTGCTTTGTGGGCAACGGTCTTGGGAGATCAATACACCATTTGCGCGCCGGACCTCCCTTTTCATGGACAAACTAGCTGGAAGGGTTCAGAATTTCACCCAAAGGACATTGAAGAAGCGATTGCTGCCATTGCCCAACACGAAGGGCACGCCACCTTTCATTTAGCCGGCCACAGCCTGGGCGCACGCCTTATTGTTTGCACCGGGAATACCTGGACCGAAAAAGTTGAACAATTCATTTTGCTCGCTCCTGCGGGAATTGGAAGCTTTGATCGGGTGCCACCACTTTTGATGCAAAGGATTGCAGAATGGGCCCTGAATTGGCCTGCCTGGTTACGCTTTTTTGTTAACCTAGGGGCTAGACTGAACCTTGTAAGTAATTTCCATCGCCGCTATGCAGAGGTTCAATTGTATCCTTCTGATAAGCGGAATCTCCTGTTTCGTACCTATAATTCTCTTCGACATTTGCGCACCTCTCGTTCTGATCGAAAATTGTTTTGGGCGAAAACGACCATTCCTACACTACTGGTTCTGGCGGAACAAGATCGCTTTGTACCTAACAAAGCCATCAGAGTGTATTTTTCAAAAAACAATAACATCAAAATTGTTGATACCCCAGGGAATCACGATCTTGTCAATGAGAAGACCGCAAAAGTTCTTCTGACACACATTAACTTTCACTAAAGTAAATTGCACCTATGAAATACCTATTAGCCACCTGTTTTGCTTTCCTATTATTCAATACTGGCTTTAGCCAAACCTACGAGGGTAAACAAAAACATATTGACCGTATCCTGGAGAACATCGCCCAATTTTCCGAATACGTCATGGCGGGAGACAGCGAAAATATTGGTGCAGCTTATACCGAAGATGCAAAGATATTCCCCAATAATACAGACATTATTGCCGGGCGAGTGAAGATTACCAATTATTGGAAACCGTCAGGTGAAGCTAGTGTTAGCTACCATAAAATAATTCCCAGTGAAATAAAAATCATTGGCAAAGAAGCCTACGACTACGGCTACTACGAAGGTAAGACCCTACTTGCAGACGGGAAAGAAATCTCGTGGCGTGGCAAGTACGTTATCATTTGGAAAAGAGTTGACGGTGACTGGAAGATCTACCTCGATATTTGGAACCAAATTAAGGATTAAGGCTACTATTCTCTTCCTTTGCGTAGTTCAAAGACGCTGATTTCAGGATACATACCTATGCGGCCAGGGAAAGCCAACCAGCCAAAACCCCGATTGACGTAAAGAAATTGTCGAGCCTCTTCGTACAAACCTGCCCAGCGGGGATAGACAAATTGGATAGGGCTCCATTTGAGGTACTTAAAATTGAGGCCAAACTGCATCCCGTGGGTGTGCCCCGAAAGCGTCAGGTGAACCTTGCTTTGGTGCGGCAGTACTTTCTCGTCCCAATGAGAGGGGTCGTGAGAGAGGAGCACTTTAAATCCATCATCAGGCACATCACGGAGTGCTAAATTCAAATCACCATATTGTGGAAACGGCGGCTTGCCCCAGTTTTCTACTCCGGAGAGGTAGATGGTTTCGCCCCCTTTGGTGAGTGCGACCGTACGGTTGTTTAGCAATTCAAAGCCGCATTTCCCATAATTATCTTGTACCGCCTGAACATTAGCTCGCCATGCTTCTTGATTGCCGAAGGCCCCACCATAGCTATAGTCGTGGTTCCCTGTGACCGCATATTTGCCAAAAGGCGCACTCAGGGATGCAAAATGGGGAGCAAAAGGTAAAATTTCATCGGCTCGGCCATTCACAAGGTCGCCAGTAAAAACGACCAGATCGGCTTCTTGCTCAGCAATTTTACGAATTCCTTTCTTCACGCCTTTCATACTGTCAAAACTCCCCGAGTGAATATCCGAAATTTGTAGCAGCCGAAAACCATCGAATATTTCAGGCAGGTCCGGAAAAACCAGTGGGATATGATTGACTTGGTAATTGTATTTCCCTTTGGTTATGCCATAGATAAAATAGCTAAAAGGAATAGCGGTAAGCGCGAGACCGATCTGTTTTATTAATTTCAGTCGCTCTATCGACCAGCGGGGTGGCTGTTGATTTTGAAGGTAAAAAAACGCTTGTTGAATATTCCATCCCAGATGAATCAGTAAAAAATACAACCCCAGCAGTAATTGTGTGGCAAACACCACCACCATCATTCCTACTATTAGATTAGAGAAAGGCGTGACCTTACGACGAAAAAACAGCAAATAAACGATTACCCCAGGAATATAATACAAGCTTATCTGGTAAAAGCCATAAGCGACATTTCTAGCTATTCCTTCTGGAAACGCATCATAAGGACTTTGCTGATTTAGAAACCAGAGCGTTACAAAATAGATCAAAATTACCCCAGGAAAAATGAACCGCCGCACATCCATAAATACTCTTTTTGTGTTTCAATTGGTAAAGCCCTAAAAGAACATCCTAAAGAGGAGCAAGGTTGTTAGAGAGGGAGAGTTGTGACCAACACTAAAAATTACGTCTTAGTAACAGGTTTAGCCTGCTAACTTAGCTTGGATTAAACTATATAATTATTTTCAAAAAAAACGCAAAGCATGAAAACCATATCCATTTACTTTTCAGCCTTATTACTTCTTCTTTCTGTTAGCTTACAGGCCCAAACTCGGAACGAACGTAAGACGATGAGTCAAGGTGTTTACGAGTCTATTGTTCTAGAAATCCCTGACCTCGATGCAAAAACAGTTGGTGATTTGTGGGAGGATTTCTCGAAAGACTTTTATGGCACTCGTGCCAAGTATGACCGAAGAACTAAGGAATACTTTAGCGACGATGCTGAAATTGCTGCTATCGGAAAAGGTAACACCATCGATATTTACACGAGTATTGAAGATAAAGGCAAAGATCAAGGGTCTGAACTTTCCATGTGGATTGATTTGGGCGGAGCCTACCTTGCGGCTAACACACACGCAGATCGCTATCTGGAAGCCGAAAAGATGTTGATCCGCTTTGGACTCGAAGTAGCGAAGGAAAATATACGCATGCAAATCAAAGCACAAGAAAAAGCACTTGATGATTTGGAAAGTGATCTTAAGAAATTGGGGAACGACAAGGAGCGTCTTGAGCGTGATATCGTAAAAGCACAAGAAGCTATTGCGCGTGCAGAAGAGGATATCAAAACAAATGACCAAAGCCAAAGTGATAAAGAAGCTGAAATCAAAGCACAACAAGAATTGATTGAAGCGACGAAGCAGAAGTTGAAAGACCTTTAATTGCTGCGCAGAAAATCAATGTCGATTTTCCAGATACAAAGGAGGTAGTGAATGATTCACTATCTCCTTTGTCTTTTTTCGGGCACTGCTTTTTTCTGTCCTTTATCGCTATTAATAAAAAAGACGCCGGTAAGCATCACCAGCCCTGCCAGTATGGACTGTCCTGTCAGCGATTCCCCATTTAGTGCCCAGCCCAAAATCAGGGCTACGACGGGGTTGACATAAGTAGAGGTCGCCACCTTTTCGGGAGACACTTTTGCCAGCAAATAATTGAAGCTAGAAAAGGCGACAATAGACCCCAGGACCACAAGATAGAGCCACGACAAGCTAGAGCTTAAGCTGAGCATCTCCCAGCGAAAAGATGTTGCTTCCCCAATCAGGAGGCTAAACAGCATTAATCCTGCCCCACCAGCGAGCATCTGCATGGCAGAACGCCGTAAGCGAGAGTCTGGCATATCTATACGTGACACATAGATACTTGCAAACGCCCAAGAAATCAGGGCCACTGCAATTGCAGCAAGCCCCCACCTGCTTTCCGGTGTGTTTGCAAGCTGCGGCTGCCCCACCAGAATGATCATTCCTGTAATACCAATAAATGCACCTACTATTCCCTGCCAGCGTAACCGTTGGCCAAAAATCCACCATAATAAAAGCATTATCAACAAGGGGTCAATCGCCACAATCAAAGCTGCCATACCTGTATCAATCCATTGCAGTGCCCATACTACAGCGCCAGTGCCGATGGTTAGAAAAAGTACTCCAATGATAGAAGTATTCCTCCATTGTCGTCTGGTAGGAAGTGGCTCGTGGCGCCAACTGCCCCACAGATACAGGATACCGCCTGCCGCTAGGAATCGCGTGCCCGACATTAAAAAAGGAGGGATGGTCTCTATTGCCCAATAGTTGAACAAATAGGTAGATCCCCAGATAATATATACTGCGGCAAAAGCTGCAATGATCAACCAGCGTTCAGACATTTATTCGTAATTAGGCAAAGCATAAAACCTTGAGTGTGCAAAGGTAGAAGAAGCCGCTGAAACGAAGGCTACCCGGAAGCTTTAAGTTGGCGAAATTTCTCTAACTTTGCGGGCAAAATTTAACAATCAT
The DNA here is from genome assembly GCF_050633125.1 of Lewinella sp. Classification (NCBI taxonomy): domain Bacteria; kingdom Pseudomonadati; phylum Bacteroidota; class Saprospiria; order Saprospirales; family Lewinellaceae; genus Lewinella; species Lewinella sp. The sequence goes on along the minus strand of NZ_JBOEFX010000021.1, from coordinate 121,296 downwards.
GAATATTCGTCTTTTTGGATACCTTACGTGTATCATTGCACTAGGAACGCTTTTAAGCTGCCAACCTCAAGCGGCTACCACCGAAGAAGGAACTACTACCGCTAGCAGCAGTGCCGGCAACATCGTATTCATTCGTTTGGACAGCCTGACGAACCAGTATGCTTCTCTTAGCGAGAAAACGAAAGCACTAGAAGCTCGTGCTATCGAAGCTGACAAAGGCCAAAATGAACGCGTAAATGCTTTCCAGCGCGATGTTCAAAACTACCAGCGCCGCGCCAACAGTGGCCAGATGTCTCCTAAAGACATGGGTAATGAGCAAGAGCGTTTGGCAGGACGCGAGCAAGCATTGATGCAGGAAGCCGAACGGCTCCGCCAGGAACTTCAGCTAGAGCAGATGAAACTCAGCGCCGAATTCGAAGAAAATTTAATGAAAGTGCTGGAAGAAATTCAAGACGAGTTCAACTATGACTACATCCTCAGCTATGGTAATGGCACTGGTGTTTTGATGGTTAGTGACAAGAATGATATCACTCCTGAAGTTGCTAAGCGACTGAACACTATCCCTATGGATGGCCAAATGGACAGTGAAATACCTACCGAAGCTGATGCTGCTGCGCCGGCTACCGAAGAATAGATAAGAGCTTCTATGCCTACTCAAATCCATCTTAGTGCTGATCCGAATGGCGTTGCCAGGGATTTTACTTGCTATCTGCTAGAACAGTTACAGGGTAAAAAACATTTTACGATTGCGCTTTCCGGCGGTAGTACACCAAAGCTTCTATTTCGCTTGTGGGCTACCGAGTATCAGGACGCGATTGACTGGTCTGCCATCCATTTCTTTTGGGGTGACGAGCGCTGTGTACAACCCGATGATGACGAAAGTAATTTCGGCATGACGAAAGCCCTTCTGTTTGATAAAGTAAACTTACCTGTTGAAAACATTCATCGGGTGCGTGGTGAAGACGAACCAGAGAAAGAAGCTCGCCGTTATGCTGCTGAAATTGCAGACAATACTGAGCAATCTAATGGCTTCCCCTCTTTTGATCTAGTAATCTTGGGAATGGGGGATGATGGGCATACTGCCTCTATTTTCCCTCACGAAATGGAACTGTTGGAAGAAGAACGCTTTTGCGCAGTAGCTACGCATCCGACCAGTGGACAAAAAAGAGTAAGTATCACCGGGCCAGTTATCAACAACGCACAACGCGTCGCGTTTCTGGTTACCGGAACGAATAAGGAGGAAAAAGTAAGCGCTATTTTTCAGCGCAAGGAGGGCTATCATGCCTATCCAGCCGCGCACGTCCAGCCTGTTACCGGAGCATTACACTGGTTTCTTGACGATGCGGCGATGTATTAATTTGATAGGTATACTTACAAAAGTACTTTGGTTACGTCCATAAAAATGCCGTGACCAAAGTACTTTCGTAAATATAATTTTCATCCCCTTTGTGGATGATCAAATCTTTGTACCTCGTATCAAATGTCTGATACGTTAAGATCACATTACCCGTAAAGCCTTCACTAGGTAAGTGAGGGAGAAGGGAAGTGCTAGCCAAAACCATTCGTTGACAAAAATCAACATAAAGATCATGACTGCGGTAGATACCAGGAACAGGATCCAATCCATTCGGTTGCTTTCGTTGTCGCTACTTGTTGTACTCATGGCGGTAATTTTGCGCAAAGTTAAGCAGCAGCGCCTTCCTAACCAAGTATTTTGTCCTTGAACATTCGTCAGACTAGCCTTGTTGCGGGCACTAAATAGTGACGCTCAAAACGGAAACATCTTTCGTCGTTATTATTAGAGGCAGTCTAGCTGGTTTAAAGGCATAACTATTACATTACTCTATAATATTCACTTCGTCGACGAAATACTCGGTTTTCCCCTGCCAGGGCATTGCCTTATAGCGTTGTTCGTAGTGCAGTTTCACTTTTTTACCTTCCATCTCCTGAAGTTTCTGGTATACCTCTTTATCTGTAGTGCTAAACTCCCAGATATTCCCTGTTATCCCTGAACCACTATCCCCCTGAAAACCACCAAGGTTAATTTGGCCTTCATAGGTTTTAAAAACCACCCCTTTTTTGGAAACTTTAATAAGCTCTCCTGCTCGGGTGCCGTCACTAAAACTCCAGCCTGCTACCCATACAAATAACAACCCGACGATTAGAGCTACTCCTAGCAGCATGAGAAAAAAGCGCTTTATCTTACGCCCTACTGTTTCTGCTCCTTCTTTGACAACTTGTTGAAATTCACTCATATAATACTGTTTTATGGGTTTGAAATACAAATCTTATTGTGCCTTAATCACTGGCCTCTTGTGCATTAAGACCAAATCCTAGCTGATCGGTCACTGTTTTTGCGAGTAATATTTTCATAATGCTCTCCCTCTCTGACTTGCCATTAAGCGTATGAACATTTTAACTAACTTAGGTTCAGTAATTAATCTTAAAAATAGGCATTAAGAGCCACTCTCGAAACAACAACCTGGAATAGTGATAAAGATGCAATGTAAGTGGCTATTCATCAAACAGCTTGGCGGATATACCACCGGCATACCGATGAAATCAATGTCTCTGTCAGCTAATTACTTTAATAGTACCACCAATGAAATTTATGAAAAGAATCCTTCTCCTGCTTTTAATATTCCCATTCGTATATTTATTGCAGTTGGGCGCGCGTATGTTTTATCAACCCACTATTGTTGAAAACGAGTATGGTAGGTACAGCAAAGATTTATACCAGCAGCTACAGTTTCTCAAAAATGATATCCACCAGGGAGCAGGCGACGATATGCAAGCGATCTACCCGGAAGGTACGGTCTTTTTGCATGTATTGTATGCATTAAGCTGGGCCAATTTGGTAGTTGAAACCAATGATCAAAAACTGCGAGAAGAGGCCCTTGAGGAAATGCGCTGGAGCATTTCTCGCCTTGAGAGTGACTCAATAAAAGCTATTTTTCCCGAGGATATGTTTTTGCCATACGGCGTATTTTACCAAGGTTGGACCAATTACACAAGGGCTCGCTACCTTAAACTTCAAGCACCAGAAAACCGGGATAGTATTCAACAGTACCGACTCCAACATAGCTGCAAAAAGATTGCAGCGGCCATAGAGCGGCATCACACCCCCTTTCTTTTCTCTTACCACTATGGTTGCTGGCCAGCAGACAACTTGGTAGCGATGGCTGCTTTAGCAGAACACGACAAGTTATTTACACCGGCCTTCATTCAAACACGTGGAGATTGGCTCACTAAAATGCAAACAAAACTAGACACCAATGGCTTAATTCCTCATGCTGTAGACCTCACCTATGGCAATGCACTTATTGCCGCACGTGGATCATCGCAAAGCCTAATGCTAGCATTCCTGCCAAGAATTGACACTGTTTTTGCTCAGCAACAGTTTAAGCAGTATCAAAATTTGTTTTCAGATTATCGTCTCGGCTTACCCGGTATTAGAGAATATCCCCACGGCACAAGTGGTTTTGGTGACATTGACGCAGGCCCCGTGATTTGGGATATAGGTGGAGCAGCATCTGTTGTTGGGATGGGGGCAATGGGGCAGCACGAATCGACCCAACTCTACCTCGGTTTAAGAAACAGTATTGAAGGTTTTGCCATAGGAACTTCATGGTTCGGAAAGAAGCGATATCTATTTGGCCAGTTACCCATAGCGGATGCTTTTATCGCTTGGAGTCATTCGCGCGTACCTTTAGATGTACAAATGGTCAGGCCGCCTTTTTTCGGTAAATTTCTAATGCTCGTCCTATTGGTAATAGGCCTGTTTATTCTCCTTGCTGGCAGGATTATAAAGAACTAGGCTATCAAAACAATGCAGTTTTTGAAAATAAATCCTTTCCCCATCGTGGAATTTTTCTCGCTTTCGACTCCTATATATAAAGACCTTTATTATGCGAGAAGATTTTCTACACTTTGTCTGGCGCCTCCGTCGTTTTCGGCTAACGGAATTAAAAACGACTACCGGGCAAGTAATCGAGATTGTCCATCCAGGCCAGCACAACCATCACGCCGGCCCTGATTTTTTAGATGCCCGTATCCGTATCGACGGTACGCTCTGGGCCGGTAATGTGGAGATGCATCTGCGTAGCTCGGAATGGCACGCCCATAAGCATCAGGATGACCCCAATTATAACAATGTCATTTTGCATGTTGTGCTGGAAGAAGATGTCATCATTCGCCACACTGATGGCGAACGAATTCCCTGCCTGGATTTACGTAACTACCTGCCTGTAGGCTTGGCCAAGCAGTACCTCCGGTTGCTAAATAGTGAGCAGTGGATTTCTTGTCAGCAACAATTGTATACCGTGCCCGAAATTACGTTCAACCTCTGGTTGGATCGCCTGTTGGTCGAGCGGCTGGAAGAAAGGACGGAAGAGCTCGCCAAGCGACTGGATCGTAACGGTGGCGACTGGGAGGAGACTTTTTACCAGAGCCTCGCCTGGGGTTTTGGCCTCAAAGTCAATGCAGACCCTTTCCTGATGTTGGCCGAATCGTTGCCGCTAAAGACCTTGCTGCGACATAAGAATAGCTTGCCACAGATTGAGGCCTTACTTTTTGGGCAAGCGGACCTTTTAGAGGAGGACTTTACAGATGATTACCCACGTCAGCTACAGCAAGAGTACCGATTCCTGAAACAGAAATATCAACTGCAACCTTTATCGGCCAATCATTGGAAGTTTATGCGGATGCGCCCGGCAAATTTCCCTTCGGTGCGTATTGCCCAGTGGGCGACGTTGCTCTTCCGCACCGGCCAGTTGTTTAGCAAAATGCTGGTAGCACAAAACCTACGTGAAATGGAGAATGCTTTCGTCGTAGAATTATCCAATTATTGGCAAACGCATTTTCGCTTTGATAAAGCCAGTAAAAAAACTACGAAAACGTTGGGAAAAGCCAGTATTCACCTGTTAGTCATCAACATCATTGCGCCTTTTATCTTTTTATACGGGAAAAAACGGGGAGCCGATATTTACCAGGAACGTGCCCTTCGATTGATGGAGGCTGTACCCGCAGAACGCAATCATATCTTGGCAGAGTGGAAAGCATTAGGTGTAAATATTAAGCAAGCCGGCCAAAGCCAAGCCTTGCTACAGTTGAAAAACAGCTATTGCAATGAAAAGCGTTGCCTGGATTGCGCCATTGGTTGTAGTATCCTCAAGCGAAACCCCGATGTGATGGAAGAGGATGTCTTGTACTTGCCTACTTGGTGGCTTGCATCCGCTGCTGAAGCCACGTCAAAGGAAGCGTGACCAAAAGGGCAGGCAGGAGGTTTTCTACATTGATAGCCCCTAAATCAAGGATATTAATACCAATTCCAATGATCAAAGCACCACCTACGGCACTAAGTTGGGCGATCATCGTAGGCGTGAAAAATTGTTGTAGCTGGCGTGCCATCAATGTAATACCACCTTGAAAAATCAGCATAGGAATGATAGAAAACAATACGCCAATACCATAAGTAGAAGCAAAAGCGATAGAGGAAATGCCGTCGAGGGTAGACTTGACCATGAGCAGGTCACGCTTGCCTTCGAGGCCTTCTTCAATAGCACCAACGAAGGTCATACTACCGATACAAAACAAAAGGAAGGCAGTGATAAGTCCTTCCGTAAAGGCGCCTTCGGTGATATTTAATGCTTCTTTTATGGTATCTCCCAAGCCCTGTAGCCCAGCCTGCACGCCAAGGAGTTCTCCCACAACACCACCGAGGATCAAGCTGAAAATAAAGTTGAGCAAATAACCTTCAGGAACCTTGAGGCTCATCATGACGCCTAGTACCAGCGTACCTAGTCCAATCGCCTGAAAGATAATCGACTGGATGTTTTCGGGAAAAATGCCTTGTAAATAAAGGCCGATCAAGCTACCGATAGTCACGGTTCCCATGTTGATGAGAGTGCCAATAGGGAGTTTACTGCTGCTGAAGTTCATAAAAGCTCGTGGTTTAAAAGCGACACTAAAATTATTTCTTTTCTCGTTAACTCAGCGTAACAATTCCAATGATCTCCGTATAAAAGGCAAAAACAGTTCAATACAGTTAGGAACGGCCCAACTTGTTTTTTGCGCAACACGTATGGTTTGCAGGTCGCTAACTTCAATTATATTGCAGGATAAACCCACTGACCCAAGATGAAATCCAATAAGATAAAAGGGGCAAAAAATATTACGATCGCGGCTTTGTATGCTGATGCTGATTTAAAGTATTGGGATGAAATGGAGCGTCACCTGGGCTTGCTAGCCAAGATGCACAGCAATGTTAGAATCTGGACAGTAAAGGACATTGATCTGGGGTCTGAAGTGAAGCAAGAGATTCGCCGAGAGCTCAGCCAGGCTGATATTACATTACTGTTGTTGAGTGCAGATTTTGCCATTGAGAATGTCTTCGATGAAGAAACACGTATCCTGCTGTCTAACTATGCAGCACATGCAGGAAAAGGGCGTTATGTTATGCCCGTTATTGTGCAAGATTTCATGTGGCGCGACCAGTATGATGATGCTTTTGATATTGAAAAGCTGAAGTTTTTCGACCGAATCATCGAAAATCCCGAAAATAGAGAAGCGATCTATCGGGAGATCACTGAAACGCTCAATCAGTACATCAAAGAAATCAATGTCCGTAGTATCAATTTTGTAATTCCTACCTGGGTGGGTTTTATGGGAGGTATCATGTACAATAATGGTTTTGTGCGTTCGCGTCAAACGCCTTTGTACAAGTCATTTAAACGAGGCGTTCGATATGAATTGAGCGATAATGTAGAAGAGACCTGCCGCCTTATGAAAGCAGGCGAGGCAGACCTGATCTGGGCGACCTTGGATCGTCTTCCCTCTGTTTTGTTTAAACTTAAGGAGAAAAACCCGAGGGTTATAGCACAGGTGAGTTGGTCAAATGGTGCAGACGCTATCATCGCTCGTAATGGCATCAAAACATTGGAAGACTTAAAAGGGAAAAAAGTAATTTACCCTTACGATTCTCCGGCATTTACTTTCCTCAAGTACGTTTTGCAGGAGGCAGGAATGGATACCTTCGATATTATCCACCAGCCTCAGAAGGATGTTGATTTAGATGTGATCAGTACTAATTTTACGCACGATGAAACCATTGATGCGGTTGTGCTTTGGAGCCCCTATGTGGAGTCCTGTCTAGTGGAAGTGCCCGGTACACAGGTCATAGCACATACAGGAGATTACCCCAACCTCATCACCGATGTAGTCGTCGCTACCGAAGAGTTTATCAATCTCAACAAAGACGAACTTATCCTGCTTTTCAAGGGCTGGTTTTCCGAAATTGATAAGTTTAATCAGGATGAACTGTATAAAATTGGCGCATTGGGTGTGCTTATCGAAGCCATTATCGAACCTTTGCCTACGATTATTCCCAGTAAAATAAAGACAGATTTAATTAACAGTTTACGAACCTATTTTCAATCTTCCCTCGAAAAAGTCCATCTGTCTACTTTGGAGGAAAATCTTACGTTTTTTCATTCGGCAGAAGGCGGTGATTCTCCTGCAGCTCAATTATATCGCCAATTTTTAGAATTTCAGTTTCCTCAGTTTTTATTAGACCCTGCACTACAATGGGAAAAAGTAGTAGACAACTCAGTGGTAGAGGGGATTAAAATGGATTCATAGTACGATAGAAAAGGGTAAAGAGGTTCCTGTGATGATCATTTTATGTTCTTCAGCGTTTGTTGGGGGGGTTACGAGCTGGTTGCTCCGTTCGCATTAATTTTGTGCGGGATAGGCAGCTTTCGCCTATCTTTAACGATCTTTAATCGCTTGAGTGTTAGTGATCGTGTTCATTTCGTAGACTTACGAGGGGCGCCTGTTAGGGGATGTTGTTTGTGCCTCACATCACTATATTATCTGTTATCAAAAAAAAACAATCTATGCGCCAGTTTACCCTATTGTTCTCTTTTTGTCTACTACTAACGGGCCTTTATGCCCAAGAAGCGACAAGCCTTGAGGTTTATAATATTCTCCAAGAAAAATGTGCAACTTGCCATAGTGGCGTTGACGCCCCGGCCGGACTAGACCTGCAAGGATCGGGAGCGACACTGGCCGCTCGTATGCAAGATGTTTATACCACCCTTTATAATCAAACTCCTGCCAATGCTACTGCTGCGGCCAAAGGGGATGCTTATATTTATCCAGGCCGTGCAGACCGTAGTTTTCTCTTTCGGAAAATGAATAGCGGCCTTGAACCTACCGTTCACCTGGAAGCTGGCGGTGATGAAGGGCAAAGTATGCCTCCTTACGGGCAACCAGTACTCACGAATGTAGAAAAAGAACTGATCCGGCAATGGATTCTTTACGGAGCACCAGCTGCTGGGACAGTAGTTGATCGGGCTATTTTGGAAAGTTATTACGATGGGATGGCGCAAGCTTCTTTTCCTGATGGGCCACCTCCTGCTCCAGCACCCGAAGAGGGTTTTCAAATAAAAATGGGCCCATTTTACCTTGCCCCAGGCGATGAGCTGGAGTATTTTCAGAAATACGAACTGGAGCTACCGGAAGAAATAGAAGTCAATCGACTGGATATGAAGATTGGCACCTATTCTCACCATTTTATCATGTATAATTTTGGCCCCGGTGGCGATGCCGGTATTGCTGAAGGCTTTCGGACGAACCCTTTTCATAATAACGTTAAATTAGTTGCAGCAATCCAGGAACCGACAGATCTTGAATTACCCGAAAACACAGCTTTTCGTTGGGACGAAGGACTGATAGCAGACCTCAATTCTCATTATATCAATTACTCTGCGACATTGGTATATCAAGCAGAAGTATATGTTAATGTATATACGCAGCCGACGGGCACCGCCGCTCAAGAAATGTTTACAGAGCTTCTGGTAAAAGGTAATATTCCGATTCCCAATAATGAAAGTACAATCACCCACACCCAAGTGGTAAACCCCAACTGGGGAGAAGTCTACCTGTGGGGGCTTATGGGGCATACCCACAAGTATGGAACCAGCTACAAAGCTTGGCGTCGAGAAGGCTTGCAGGCTACCGAGATGCTTTACGATGCGGCCTGTCCACGGGGTGAGCCGGGGTGTGTGTCGCCTTATTTCGATTATCGTCATATTCCTTTCCGTTATTTTGAACCATTGGAGCCTGTAACAATGAATTTTGCCAATGGCTTAATACATGAAGCAAAGTGGGTGAATGATGGCCCTGTTTCTGTGAACTTTGGCCCCACTAGTGACGATGAAATGATGGTAATGGTCGCTATGTATACCGAAGATTCGACTGGCGTGCAGGTAGTCCCTACAGAAGAGATTGTAACAGCGCATGATGTCCTCAAGATTAGCCCTTCTCCCGCTAGTGATTGGGTGCAGGTACAAAGTCCAGATTATATACAGGATGGTACCTTCGTGCTTTTTGACGCTACGGGGAGACAAGTTTGGCAACAATCCGTTAGTGGTACCCGTTTCCTTGTGGAACGCGGTGTATGGCCGGCAGGAATGTACTGGTATCAGCTACAAACATCCCAAGCTAAAGCCTACACTGGCAAAATTCTTTGGCTGGAATAGTATTGACTCATGAAATGGATTAAACGATTAGCTTATTTTTTTGGCAGCCTTTACGCACTGGTGTGCGTAGTGCTTTATTTTCAGCAGGAGAGAATAATCTTTAATCCAACAGTCCTGGAGGACTCTTTCCAGTTTTGGGAAGGAGAAGAGGTTTACGTGCCAGTAGAGGAGGATATTGACTTGCATGCTTTGTGGCTAAAACAGCCAAGTACGCGTGGTGTAGTACTCTACTGGCACGGCAACCGAGGTTCTAATCGTCGTTGTTTGCGCCAAGCAGAAAATCTCGCTGGTTTAGGGTATGATGTATTTATGCCTGATTACCGAGGTTATGGAAAAAGCGATGGGCATATTTCCTCCGAAAAGCAGTTGTTTGCGGATGCCCAAACGGTATACGATTGGCTTAAGCAGCATTACCGTGAAGATCAAATCGTAGTATTGGGCTACTCGTTGGGCAGCGGTGTCGCTACGTATTTAGGGACGACCAACCACCCTCAGCATTTGTGTCTGGTAGCGCCTTACCGTTCTATGGTAGAAATGAAAAACCTTATTCTCCCTGTCGTTCCCTCCTTTTTGGTTAAATATCCACTGCGTAATGATCAACGCTTGGGCAATGTGAAAGTCCCTGTCACTCTTTTCCATGGAACGCAGGATGAATTGATTCCCTTCGAACATTCGCTTTTTTTACAAAAATTGCTACCACAGACAGCTCAGTTGATAAGTTTAGATGGAAAGGGGCATCGTGGGGCTATTTTTAGTTCTGTACTCAGGGAGGAGTTACATTATATTATCAAGAATAACATTTAGGCGCTTTTCTGTATTTTTGCCGACTGTAAATGAAAATATAATGATGAATAGACTTATTCTCCTTTTAGCCTTTAGCCTTGGCCTACAGGTCGTAGGATTCAGCCAGCAAAAAATCTCCCTGGAAAGAATTTGGGACGATTATCTTTTTACGCCTAAGCGTGTACCTGGCTTTACTTTTATGAACGATGGGCAGCATTACACGCGCCTGGAAAACAATAAGATTGAGCAGTATGATTTGCGTACGGGCAAACAGGTAGCCACCTTGCTAAAGGTAGGAGACCTTACTCAGATTGATAATATTAGCAGCTATCAGTTTACGGAAGATGAGACTCGGATTATTCTCAGTAATAACCATAAGCCGATTTATCGTCATTCTTATGCGGCGGATTTCTATATCTATAATCGGTCTGCAAAAAGTATGGAGCGTGTTTTTGAAGAAGGCAAACAGGTACGTTTAGCAGCGCTAAACCCACAGGGAGATAAGGTGGCGTTTGTATATGAAAACAACCTTTACGTACAAGACCTCGTCAGCAAAAACGTAACCCAGGTCACCACAGATGGAGAAATTAACAAAATCATCAATGGTGCCACCGATTGGGTGTACGAGGAAGAATTTGGAGATGATAATGGTTTTTTCTGGTCACCTGATGGGCAGCAGATTGGTTTCTATCGTTTTGATGAATCAGCCGTTAAAGAATTTACCCTTACCAACTATGAAGATGGCTTGTATCCGGAGTATGTCACGTTCAAGTATCCTAAAGTAGGAGAAAAGAACAGTGAGGTCAGTATTCATATCTACGACCTCAAATCAGGAAAGACCAAAGAAGTCGCGAAAACAGGTGCCGAATGGGAGTATTTTCCCCGAATCAAGTGGACACGTAAGGCCGGTGAGTTGTGCGTGTTCTTTATGAATCGTCACCAGAGTAACCTGGAACTACGCCTGTTGGATTTCGCTGGAAACAGCAAGACGTTGTTGAAAGAAAGAAGCGATTATTATATAGATATTCACGATAATCTAGCCTTCCTTAAGAATAGCGACCAGTTCATCTGGACAAGTGAAAAAGATGGTTGGAATCATGTTTATCTGTACAATATGGACGGAACGCTTGCTCAGCAACTTACTATGGGAAGCTGGGAGGTTACACGGTTCTATGGTCTTGATGAAGCCAACGGGATGATTTACTACCAAGCAGCCAAGCGCAACCCAATGCAGCGTGAGGTGTATGGACAGCTCATCAAAGGCAAGGGAAATACAACCTTGTTAGCTGGCGTAGCTGGCACCAATAGTGCGCAATTCAGTAGCACGTTTGATTACTTTGTACTGACCTATTCTTCTCAAAATATGCCCGCTTCTTACACCGTGATGAATCGTGCTGGTAAGCAGGTAAGGGTTATCGAAGATAATGCCCGTCTACAAGGCTTGCAGCAGACTTACGGCGTTACGGATGTTGAGTTTTTTCAGTTTAATACGGCGGATGACGTGAGCCTCAACGGCTATATGATCAAGCCGCCTAATTTTAGCGAAAAGCGATTGTATCCTGTCTTGATGTACGTTTATGGTGGCCCTGGTAGCCAAACTGCAACCGATAGTTGGGGTGGGCAAAATTACTGGTGGTTTCAGATGCTGGCATCACAAGGCTATATTGTTGTAAGTGTTGACAATCGCGGCACTGGTGCACGAGGTGAGCAGTTCAAGAAAATGACCTATCAGCGTTTAGGTCACTACGAAACCATTGATCAAACTGAAGCTGCTCGTTACCTTGGGAGCCTCTCTTATATTGATGCAAAGCGGATTGGTATCTTTGGCTGGAGCTACGGTGGCTACATGGCGAGTTCGTGTATCTTGAAAAGCAATGATGTTTTCAGAGCAGCTATTGCCGTTGCACCGGTTACCAACTGGAAATGGTACGACAGTATCTATACAGAGCGTTATATGCGGACCGTAGAAGAGAATGAAGAAGGTTATCAGCAAAATTCTCCTGTTTATTTTGCCGATCAGCTGGAAGGCGAATACTTGCTAGTGCACGGAATGGGGGATGATAATGTTCATTTTCAGCATACCGCAGAGATGGCCAATGCGCTGATTATGGCCAATAAACAGTTTGATACCTATTTCTATCCCAATAGGAACCATGGTATTTATGGTGGCCCTACTCGTTTGCATCTCTATACCAAGATGACGAACTTTCTGAACGATAAATTGAAAGTACGTCCACGTGCAGGAGCTGATCGTCCTACTGGACTATTGCGTGCTGAGCCGGTACAAAAGAATAGCCGAAACTAGTTTGAATCCAATAAAATCTTAGCTGGACTTTCGGCAAAATGCGGGAAGTCCAGCTAAAGACAAGGGAACTTTTGACTTTTGGTGTTGTTACTTGGTGCAGCATCCCACAGAACAGAACAAGCAAAAAATGGCTACAAAAAAGAAAAAACCATCCGTCGAGATCGTCAATCGGCGTGCGACCTTTGAATTTCAGTTTATCGACGTTGTCGAAGCGGGTATCTTGTTACTAGGAACGGAAATTAAGTCCGTGAGGGCTGGGAATGTCAATCTCCGTGATGCTTACTGCTTGTTCAAAAACGGAGAGCTGCTGATCTATAGCATGTTTATAGCGCCTTATTCACACGGTAATCAGTTCAATCACGAAGAACGCCGCGTTCGAAAATTACTGCTTAAGCGAGCAGAACTCAAAAAGTTGGAGAAAAAGGTAAAAGAAAAAGGCTTTACAATTGTTCCTCACAAACTCTATATCAACGAGCGGGGATTTGCCAAAGTAGAGATTGCGCTGGCTCAAGGTAAGAAGACCTATGATAAGCGTGATTCTATCAAACAGAAAGACCTGAAGCGGGATTTGGACCGGATCAAGAAGGCAAATTTGTAGAGAGATGCGAAGCTATGATATCGCTCCTTGGGGTAGAAGGTATAGAGATTCTGAGTATCAAATAGGGACGTACTGATTTACTTTGAAACATTGCTATACGAAATCAAAGACTAAGGAACAGCACGAAAATGAAACGCGATTTGGCTACGCCGCTACTACGTGGTTGTTTTTCACAATAGTTGAAT
>NZ_JBOEFX010000021.1:20582-107798 GCF_050633125.1 Lewinella sp. | reverse complement strand
TTCGCGTTTTGTTTTCTGCGCAACGCTAAAGGTGTTTCAATCCCTCTACCCTCTACTAAAAGGCGCGCGAAGCAGCCTGTGTCTATCTACTCATCTAGATGAGTTTGTTTCCCTCCCCTGGAAAAACAACATCCGGTTGATAGGTTTTCGCTTCTTCGGGCGTCATCCATCCGTAAGCGATGATGATCACAACGTCGCCTACTTGTACCCGGCGTGCTGCGGCTCCGTTCAGGCAGATCATTCCCGAGCCTCGTTCACCTTTGATGGTGTAGGTCTCAAAGCGTTCTCCATTGTTGTTGTTTACTATTTGCACGCGTTCTCCCTCCTGGAGATTAGCGGCATCCAGTAAATCTTCGTCAATGGTGATACTACCGACGTAGTTGAGGTTGGCCTCGGTGACTACGGCACGGTGAATTTTAGATTTAAAGCGTTGAATTAGCATAAGCTTGTTTTCGCTAAGAGACGGAAAAAGTTCTTAAGAAGAAACTCCTGGTTCTGTTTCCGTCAGGCTTCTAAATGACTAAGGATCGCAAAAGTATAAAATTTGCTAAACATTGGTTACGACTCCTCTTCCTTTTAAGAGAAGTTCGTTTGTTAGTCGTAAACAAAACAAAATTAGGGTAGGTTTATTTTGTTTCTCGTTTTTTTGACGCGGAAGTAAGAAGAAAGTTACATGTTTCCTCTCAGGGGGAGGTTGTCGATCAAGCGAACCCCTCCTGCCCAGACGGCGGTACAAGCAACAACAAGTTCTGCAAGTTCTTCCTGATCAGGAAGGGGCTGTAAGCTGTAACCGTCCACAATAGAAAAATATTCAGGACGAAACCCTGGCTGGGTCATTGCTTTCATTGCCCAAGTTTCAATGTCCTTGGGGAATTCGCCTTTGATAAGGCGTGTTTTTGCTGCTTGAAGCGTCTGATAAAGAATGGCAGCTTTCTGACGAGTCTCTATATCCAATAAGACGTTTCTTGAGCTCATAGCAAGACCGTCTTCTTCCCGCGCTGTTGGGACCGTAATGACCTGATAGGGCAGGTCAAGTACGCGAATCATTTGTTTAACAATCAATTGCTGCTGGTAATCTTTTTGCCCCATGTAGAGATTTTCCGGCTGAACGATATCCAAAAATCGCTTGACGACTTGTGCAACGCCATCAAAATGCCCCGGGCGTTGTGCACCCTCCATGCGGGCGTCCAACCCTGAGAAGTCGATTTTTAACTCCGTATTGTGGCCCGGAGGGTACATATCTTCTACCTCGGGTAAAAAAGCGACATTACAGCCAACCTTTGCTAACTTTTGTAGGTCTTTACCAGGTGTTCGGGGATACCGATCCAGATCACTGGTTTCATTGAACTGGGTTGGGTTGACAAAAATACTGGCAACAGTAATTTGATTTTCGGACAACGACCGCTTTACCAGTGATAGGTGCCCGGCATGCAAAGCACCCATCGTTGGGATGAAGCCAACAGAGCGATTATTGACCCGTTCAGCATTCAGAAAAGACTGTAGCTGATCAACGCGTTTAAACAATTGCATGGAATAATGAATTTTCTTCCCGAAAGCGGGGAGCAAATATAGCCGTTTTTCAGAAAGAGACCTTTTTAAGCGACCTGTTTCAGAGACAAATGCTTGATTTTTACTATCTTTGCAGCTTGAATTGAAGGCAGGAAAGGATATTTGTCCTCTTAAACCATACAATTCATATATAAACGATCTTTGATTCTTTTTTGAAAATTGAGATAGCAGGCGTATGAGCAAAAAGAAGGTATTGATAGTTACCCAGGAAATGGAGCCTTATACTTCCCTCTCGCAAGTTTCCGAGATGGTTCGTCAACTGGCCCCATATGTGCAAGAGAATAACATGGAGATCCGGGTACTGATGCCTAGGTTTGGCACCATTAACGAACGTCGGCACCGTCTACATGAGGTAGTACGGCTTTCGGGCATGAACATCATCGTCGATGACGATGATTATCCTTTGATTATCAAAGTGGCTTCTTTACCAGAGGCCCGTATGCAGGTTTACTTCCTCGATAATGAAGATTTCTTCAAGCGTAAGCAAATCTTCAAAAATGAGAAAGGTGAGCCTTTTGAAGATAATGCAGACCGTACGGTCTTTTTCTGTAAAGGGGTTTTGGAAACGGTAAAGAAGTTTGGTTGGGCTCCTGATATCATCCACTGTCATGGTTGGATGACCAGTCTTATCCCGCTGTATCTAAAAACAGCCTATAAGAATGAGCCACTTTTTGAGCCGGCTAAAATTGTTTACTCTTCTTATGCATCTGACACTTTTTCTGCACATTTTAATGAAAACTTCGCTACTAAAGCGTCAATCAATAATCTGTCAGAAGAAGATTTGCACAATTACCAAAATGGTGATCAGGTGCAGTTAGAATCAGGAGCTATCCACTACGCTGACGCTATCGTTCGCGGTTCAGAGGAGCTTACTGAAGAAGCTACAGAAGCATTAGCTAATACTGATAAACCAGTACTAGCTTATGATGAAGAGAATTACCGAGCCAATCTTATTGAATTTTATCAATCACTTTTGACGGAGGAGGTTGAAAGTTAGGTTTTCCAGTAGCAGGTTTTTGACCTTGTAAAATTCTACTGTTGAAAACCTCTCGTTGTACCTCTTTGTATCGTCCATCACTCTTATTTCTCGTTATTTAACGTTGAGGGGAGTGATGGACGAAAAGTATCAATACTTTTATGAAGAATAGTTTCTGGACCAAACTTCTGGTCGTTTGTTGCGCACTTTCCTTTGTACTTACCAACTGTACTGATCCCCTTGAAGTAGGAGCAAATTTACTTGATGAGGACCGCGCTAAGGTTGGGTTTACAGATACCCTTAAGCTGAAAGTAAGAACGGAAATTGCTGACTCGGTGAGCGCTTTCTCCCCGGGTGTTGGTGCGATTTCTACTTTTCTTTTCGGGCGAACCGAAAACCCCTACTTTGGAATTACCGAAGCAGGCTTCTACATAGAACCATTACTTTCCCGTGATCTAGGTGGTAATCCAATTGATTTCCTCTCTACGTTTAACCCAAATACGGTGATTTTGGATTCAGTTGTACTGGTACTTCCTTTAGATTCCTCAGGCATTTATGGTGATGTGAATGGCCAGTTTGGCTTGGAGGTATATAGAGTAACCGAAGCACTTGATCCGGTAGAGTTTGATGATGACGGCAATGTCTCTTTCTTTAGTAATGTCTTTTACGATGTAGACCCTATGCCGTTGGCATCGGCGATGTTTCGTCCTAATTATGACGACAGCATATTCGTGAAAAAAGACATTAGTTTTTCTACCCTCGATACGGTTGATTTGAAAGCGCCACATGTACGGGTTCGCCTGGATGAGGCTTTCGGGCAAACCTTCTTTCAGCAGGATACCACCGTATTTGCTAACGACAGCACCTTGCTTGAATTTTTCAGAGGATTGTATGTGAAGCCTACTGGTGTTTCTCCGGGGTTACTCAACTTTAATGTCAATCGGAGTTGGTCTGGTGTCTATTTTTACTATCGTGCCGGCACCGATACACTTACATATAGCTTGGAGGCAGGAAGTATAGGGCGTCGGATCAGTACTTATGCGCACGATTATGAGGGCTATGTAGCAGGAGACTTTGTGGAAAATCCTGATACGAACGATAGTTTAATGTTCTTGCAAGGTATGCAGGGGTTGGAAGTTGCTTTTGAGATTCCAGGGCTTGAGAACTTCGATCAGAAAGTGATCAATAAAGCGGAGTTGGAGTTGACGGTAGCGATGCCCGCCGATTACGATCTTATTTTTAACCCAGTACCAGAGCAGATCGTTGCATTGAAGAAGACGGACGAAGGCGAATTTATCGTGATCAGTGACGTTTCTGTACTCCCAAATGACTTAGGTGTTTATTTTGGGGGGCAACCAGAGGAACAAACTGGTGGAGAGGTGTTGTACAAATTGAATATGTCAATACATACCCAGTATGTTATTGATGGTTCTGAACCACAAACAATATATTTAGCAGTATTTCCTAAAGCAGGGAATGCTAGTCAAGTGATATTCAAAGGCCCGGGAGCAGTAGTTAATCCTCCTGTTCTTAAGGTGTCTTTTACGGATTTATAGAACAAATAACAGCATTGCGACATTAGCTTAGAGAATGTCCTGATCTAATCAGGACATTCTTTTCGTGTTGATACATTGGAGGCTTATCTATTGTGCCAGCGAAACTGTTGACAGTGCTTTTATCCTGGACCAAAAACAAACGACATGTGTGGAATTGTAGCCTATTTAGGCCCTCGCCAAGCGTACCCTGTACTTATTAAAGGCCTTCAACGGCTGGAATATCGAGGATACGATAGTTCAGGAGTTGCATTGTTAAATGGAGATCTCCACATTTACAAAAGAAAAGGTAAAGTTCAGGATTTACTAGATTTTGCTGTTGATAAAGACCTTTCTGGCTCAATAGGTATTGGCCATACGCGTTGGGCAACTCACGGGGTGCCAGATCATATCAATGCGCACCCACATCAATCAGGGAATGGGCGTATCGCTTTGGTTCATAACGGGATTATCGAAAACTATGCACTGCTAAAGACGGCTTTAGAAAAAGATGGCCATGTTTTTAAAAGTGAAACGGATACAGAAGTACTTACTCATTTGATTGAAGCCATTCAGGAGCGGGACAACCTGCCTTTGGAAGAGGCTGTACGCGTAGCACTTACCAGAGTAATTGGTGCGTATGCGATTGTGGTTCTTGATCAAAATGATCCGGGCAAGATTGTTGCAGCACGTAAAGCAAGCCCTTTGGTCGTTGGTCTGGGGAAGAACGAGTTTTTTCTGGCTTCTGATGCGACCCCTATCATTGAGTATACAAACCGAGTAGTGTACCTCGATGATGAACAAATCGCAGTAGTTAGCCTAGAGGATGGCCTACAGTTGCGTTCGATTGGGAATGAAGAACAGACCCCTTTTGTACATGAACTTGACATGAAAATCGAAGCACTTGAAAAAGGAGGCTATGATCATTTCATGCTTAAGGAAATACACGAACAGCCACAAACAGTAGCAGACTGTATGCGTGGACGTTTGAATGCTGAAGAAGGTTGGATTCGCTTAGGTGGACTCGAAGAGTTTGCCAACCGGGTGTTACAAGCAGATCGGTTTATCATTGCGGCCTGTGGTACATCCTGGCATGCTGGATTAATTGCGGAATACCTGTTTGAAGACTTGGCCCGGATTCCGGTAGAGGTAGAGTATGCCTCAGAATTACGGTATCGTAACCCTATCATCCGGGAGAAAGACTTGGTTATCGCGATCTCTCAGTCAGGAGAAACCGCGGATACATTGGCCGCGTTGGAAATGGCGAAACAAAAAGGCGCAATGCTTTTTGGCATTGTGAATGCAGTGGGGTCTTCTATTGCTCGGATTACGGATGCAGGGTCTTATATTCACGCTGGCCCGGAAATTGGTGTTGCTTCTACGAAAGCCTTTACGGGGCAAGTGAGTTTACTGACCATGATGGCTTTGAGCCTGGCGCACAAGCGTGGGACGATTTCTAACTCCTATTTTCGCCAATTGGTAAGTGAATTGGCAAATATTCCAGATAAGATTCGGAGGGTGCTGGAAAAGGACGAGCAAATACGCTATATTGCGGGTGAAATCAAAGACCACTCTAACGCTCTTTATCTAGGGCGGGGTTATAATTTTCCCGTTGCACTGGAAGGTGCACTGAAATTAAAAGAAATTTCCTACATCCACGCTGAAGGATATCCAGCAGCGGAGATGAAACACGGGCCAATCGCTTTGATCGACGAGAATATGCCGGTGATTGTTATTACAACAAACCGAAGTGCTTATGATAAAATTGTGAGCAATATTCAGGAAGTCAAAGCACGTAAAGGCCTCGTTATTGCAATTGTAAACGAAGGAGATACGGTCATTAGTAAAATGGCCGATCACGTTATTGAAATCCCCAATACAGAGGAACCATTTACCCCTTTATTGTCGGTTATCCCACTACAATTATTGTCTTACCATATAGCCCTCATGCGCGGCTGTAATGTAGATCAGCCACGTAACCTGGCGAAATCAGTAACTGTAGAGTAAAATAAAAAAGTATGATAGATTGGAATATGACTTATAATTCTGCCAAAGATAACCTGACGATTCCGGAATACGGAAGACACGTACAGTTATTGGTAGATCATGCACGGACGCTCGAAGATGATGCTCTACGTCAACGATTCGCCGAGCGAATCATCAAGTTGATGATGCAAATGGTTCCTCAGAACCGCAATATTGAAGATTATAAAGGCAAATTATGGCGCCATCTGTTTCGTATTGCAGAGAATGACTTGCGCGTGAGCCCACCAGAAGGGGTGGAAATGCCTGAAGATGTTAGTGGTCGGTTGTCTCCTGACACGGTGCCTTATCCTGAGTCAGAAGCACAGTACCGTCATTATGGACACAATGTCCAGACAATGATTAAGAAGGCTATAGGCATGGAGGAAGGGCCTAAAAAAGATGGATATGTAGCAGCTATTGCTGCCTATATGAAACTGGCCTATAAAACATGGAATCGCGAGCACTATGTTAGTGATGAAGTTATTAAAGCAGATCTCAAGTCCCTGTCAAAAGGCTTATTGGAGATTTCTGAAGAGCAGTCGCTAGATAATTTGGTTAACAAAACAACTCAACGCCGTCGTCCTTCAAATAGTAGTGGCAGCAAAGGAGGTAAGCGTTCTTCTGGTTATAGTAACAGAAATAATGGAGGAGGCCGCCGAAAGAACAGTGGAGGAGGTCGTCGCGGGTACCGGAAATAAAAGGTGCTTTATCTTTCTCGCCGTGAAGTAGCAAAAAAACTTCATGACAAGTATATACTGAAATAGGATTGCACCCGGTAGAAATCAGGAGGAAATACTTTGAATTCGGTATGTAATATTATAACAAAGCAGTGTGCCGTAACCTTTACGTACACTGCTTTGAGGTTTTATTTGATCATCAATAAGTTATCGATTTATGCACGCATCCGGAACCTTTGTGGTAGAAGGTGGTCACGTTTTACAAGGGGAAATTGTCCCGCAAGGAGCTAAAAACGAAGCACTGCAAGTGCTTTGTGCCGTTTTACTCACCAGTGAGCCCGTCGTTATCAGCAATCTGCCAGCAATTAGAGATGTTGATAAGTTGATTGAATTACTCAAGGGGTTGGGTGTAGAAATTAGCCAACTCGATGATCATACCTATCGTTTTGTCGCCGCCGAAGTAAATCTTGACTATGTGTTGACGCAGGATTTTATTCGGGATGCCAGCCGTATTCGTGGTTCGGTAATGTTGATAGGGCCACTTTTGGCGCGTTATGGACAAGCTTCGTTGCCCAAGCCTGGAGGCGACAAGATTGGCCGTCGCCGTCTGGATACCCATTTATTAGGCTTAGAACAGTTAGGTGGGCATTTTTCTTTTGATAATGAGCGAAGCCTCTATGCTTTTAAATCAGAGGGACGCCTGAAAGGGTGCTACTTGCACATGGAAGAAATCTCTGTGACAGGTACAGCCAATGTTGTGATGGCAGCTGTATTAGCTGAAGGAGAAACAACGATCTATAATGCAGCTTGTGAGCCCTATGTTCAGCAATTGTGCCGAATGCTGCAAGCAATGGGTGCTAAGATTCAAGGTGTTGGGTCTAATCGTCTGCATATTGAAGGGGTAGACCAGTTGAACGGTGCCGAGCATCGCTTGCTACCTGACATGATTGAAATAGGCAGCTTTATTGGTTTGGCTGCTATGACCAAATCGGAGATTACCATTAAAGACTGTAGGGTCGATCAACTAGGGATTATTCCTCATGTTTTTCGGCGATTAGGGGTGCAAATTGATGTTATTGGAGATGATTTGCATATTCCGGCACAGGAGGAGTATGAAATACAGAGTTTTATTGATGGCTCTATCCTTACGGTATATGATGCTCCTTGGCCTGGATTTACACCCGACTTGATGAGCGTAATTCTAGTAATGGCTACCCAAGCCAATGGCAGTGTTTTGGTCCATCAGAAAATGTTTGAAAGCCGTCTGTTTTTTGTAGATAAACTCATTGATATGGGCGCGCAAATCATCCTTTGTGACCCTCATCGCGCTACGGTAATTGGCCTCAACCGCCGGTTTCAGTTAAAAGGCATAGAGATGACATCCCCTGATATTCGAGCTGGTGTAGCACTACTCATAGCAGCGTTGTCGGCAAAAGGGAAAAGTACGATTCGTAATATTCATCAGATTGATCGTGGTTACGAACGTATTGATGAACGCCTCGCTGCACTGGGAGCTAAGATTACCCGCTTAGAGGAATAAAAGTAGATTATGATCTTATACAATGTTACTATACAAATCGATCATGCTAGTCACAAGGAATGGTTGGCATGGATGAAAGTCGTTCATCTACCAGAAATGATGCAAACTGGTAAATTTGCAGAATACACCATCTCACGCCTATTGGGTACTGATGAGACAGAAGGCTTTACTTACAGTATCCAGTACCTGGCACACGATTTCACCGCCTATCAGGAGTATCAGGAAAAGCACGCATCAGAGATGCAGCGAAAGCACCATGAGCGTTATCAGGACAAATACGTTGCTTTTCGCTCGATTATGAAGGTGGTGGAAAGGGGCGATAGTTGATTTTGACCGCAGGAGATAGGCTCTTCACTGCTTTTGGGCGTGATCTTTATTAAGTATTTCGTACTAATGTACCTTTGGATAAACCCTTGGCTACGATGATCGTTGTGAAGGGCAGGACGCTAGTATGAAAACGCTTATTTCATGTTGAAGCAACTGTTGTTACTGCTACTGCTTGTCGGTACTGTTATCCCTGTTTTTTCTCAAATGGCCTTTTCAGAGGAACTATCTGAAGAAGAAGGGCTTTACCTTCGGAAATTGGAGGAAGAAATCACAATCGACGGACAGCTCGATGAAACGGCTTGGTTTACCGGCCGTCCAGCGGACGGTTTTTGGGAAAACTTCCCTTCCGACACCTCTCGATGTGATTGGAAAACGGAAATCTACATGACCTTTGATGAGACGAATTTTTACATTGGCGCCAAGTGCTATGCGCCGGGTAAAGACTATGTCGTACCCAGTTTGCGCAGGGATTACCGGGCCGGTGGCAGCGATAATATTACCTTTCTACTTGATCCTTTTCGCGACCGTACCAATGCTTTTGTTTTTGGGATGAATCCTTTCGGTGTAATGCGGGAAGCACTCATCTCCAACGGAGGGAATAATGGCGGTGACTGGCTGGGAGAATGGGACAATAAGTGGCGCGGCGCATCGGCTATTTTTGATGACTATTGGTCGTGCGAAATTGCGATCCCTTTTAGCACCATCCGGTTCCCGGAAGGACAGACAGATTGGTATTTCAATAGTTATCGTTTTGATACACAAAGTAATACCCGCTCTACCTGGCAGCCGATCCCACAGAACCAAATGATTATGAGTTTGGCGTATATGGGCAATATGCACTGGGAAGAAGCGCCAAAAGCAGGTAAGAAAAGCATTTCACTGATCCCCTACCTCAGCGGAGCAGTCCAAACAGATTACGAAGAAGGCTTGCCAACAGAGAGCACCTTTGGGGTAGGAGGGGACGCCAAGATTGCAGTTACTTCTGGCCTCAACCTCGATTTAACAGTAAACCCGGATTTTAGCCAGGTGGAAGTTGATCGACAAGTTATTAACCTGAGTAGATTTGAAGTTTTCTTCCCGGAACGGCGACAGTTCTTCTTGGAGAATTCTGACCTTTTTGGAACCTTTGGAGATGATCAAGTGAACCCTTTTTTTTCCCGACGAATCGGTGTTTCGCAAGATACGAGTACAGGGGGCGCTATTTCTAATCCGATCTATTATGGTGCTCGCTTGAGTGGAAAATTGGACAACAACTGGAGGGTAGGTCTTATGAATATGCAAACCGCTAGCGATGATCAAAACGGCTTGCCTAGCTACAATTATACCGTTACGGCATTGCAGCGAAAAATGTTTTCCAGATCTAACCTCGGGTTTTTATTTGTCAACAAACAAACCTTTGCTGATCTTGCTGGCGATACCCTCAATAATGCTTATAACCGAGTAGCCGGACTAGACTACAACTTGGCATCGGCAGATAACAAATGGAATGGCAAGTTTTACTTTCATCATTCCTTTTCGCCGACGCAAGGAAATAACCCTTTCTCACACGGCGCCCGGGTCGATTATCGTGAGCGGCGTTATGCCTTTGGGATGGAACAGCGCTACGTAGGCGAAGAATATGATGCTGAAGTAGGATTTGTGCCCCGCAAAAATTATTGGCAAATCAATCCTCGGGGCGAGTTGTTTTTTTATCCAGAGAAAGGGAGCATCAATAGGCACGGTCCCCGCTTTAGATCCCGTTTTTTGTGGACACCAGAAGAGGGGAGTACCGACCGCCTTATGTTTCTGTCCTGGGATATTAGCTTCACCAATACCAGTCGCCTGAGCTTTGACCTCGTTAATGAATATGTATACCTACTCGAAGATTTTGACCCCACCAATACCGACGCTACTCCCTTGCCGGGAACCATGGGCTATACTTACAACCGGTTTTCGATGGAGTATAACTCTGATAGTCGCAAAACTTTCTCTTATCGGGTAGAGCCTACAGTAGGGCAGTTTTTTAACGGCTATCGCTATGGTTTACGAACGAATATCACCTGGCGTTACCAGCCCTTGGGGCAGATTTCGCTTACTACGAATTATAGTTATATCGACCTTCCCGACCCTTATGCTAGTGCTAGTCTATTTCTTATCGGGCCAAGAATTGATCTTACATTCAGTAAAAGTATCTTCCTGACGACTTTCCTTCAGTACAATAGCCAGGTTGACAACTTTAATGTTAATGCCCGATTGCAGTGGCGTTTTGCACCCGTTTCTGATTTCTTCTTGGTATATACCGATAATTACAATTCACTGGATTGGCTTGTGAAAAACCGGTCCATTGTGGCAAAGGTGACTTATTGGCTGAATACTTAGAGCTTGTTTGGTACGGGCTGTATTGAAAATCAAAGGTTTAATGGTTCTGGCGAGCAATCAAAATGTGAGTTTAATGAACACTTTTCACCACACAGCGAAACCTACCCTTAAATCACCTTCAGTACCAATTTCCCCAACTTCTCTCCCGTAAACAAGCGCTGGAAAGTAGGGAGAAAGTTCTCAATTCCTTCGTATATATCTTCACGAGATTGGAGCTTGCCTGCGGCCATCCATTGCCCCATCTCCTGAGCGGCTTTGCCATAGTCTTTGGCGTAATCCATTACTACCATCCCCTGCATAGTAGCCCGGTTGACCAGTAGCGAGAGGTAATTACTAGGTCCTTTTACGGCTTCTTTGTTATTGTATTGCGAAATCGCACCGCAAATCACAATCCTTGCATTACGGCGCAAGCGAGCGAGAGCTAGATCAAGAATCTCTCCGCCCACATTATCAAAATAAACATCAATTCCTTTAGGGCAGGCTTCTTTCAGTGCTCGGGGAAAACCTTCGGCCTTGTAGTCCAGCGCTGCATCAAAACCGAGGGTCTCGGTCAGGTATTTACATTTTTCGGGGCCACCAGCAATACCTACTACCGTGCAGCCTTTTATTTTGGCAATCTGTCCCACAACACTGCCCACTGCGCCAGCAGCGCCAGAAACAAGTACAGTGTCCCCTTCTTTGATCTTGCCCACTTCCAGGATGCCAAAGTAAGCCGTCATGCCGGGCATTCCCAGTGTGCCAATGTATACGGGCATTGGTGCCAGGCGAGTGTCTACTTTATACCAGTTGTCACCGTTGGTCAGGCAATATTCTTGTACGCCGCCCCAGCCCGTGATGATGTCTCCTACTGCAAATTTTTCGTGCTTGCTGGCTACCACTTCGCCAATAGAGCCCGCGCGCATTACTTCACCCAACTGGACAGGTGGAATATAAGAGCGGGCATCATTCATCCAGCCTCGCATGGCCGGATCCAACGATATATAATGGTGGCGCACGACCAATTGGCCCTCAGCGGGTTCGGGTACCGCTGTTTCGTCCAGGCTCCAAGTGTCTTTGGTAGGCATACCCACTGGGCGTTCGCGTAGAATAAGTTGCTTGTTAATCATCTGTCTGTTATAATGTATTTGTAGAGCTTCAACAACAGCGGCGCTGCTCTAGTTGACAAAAGACTGATTTTGTTTTTGCATCTCTGATGCGAGAAAGGAAGGACTCCTGTATAAAAAAACAAACCATATAAGTGATTATAAGGACATATGAGCATCTGTTTAAAACACTTAAATGACCTCATAATCCTTATATGGTTCAAAAACTTAAGCGCCTCCCCGCCCTGCGGAGCGGGGCGCTACGCTCCGTAGCTCGCTATTCGCTCGGCCCCAGCAAAGCTGGGTCTGCCCCTGCGGGCGCACTACTGCGCATCGCTAGGCCAGGGGCTGCCGTTACCGGGCAAACTTCCTGCTTACTCTACCTCCACTTCACGCCGCTGCGTCACCCGATCAGGGTGCTTGGGCAAGGTGAGGGTGAGTACACCGCCTTCGTAAGCCGCGCGGATATCTTCCTGATTGATCTTGTCGCTCAGTTGGAAGCTACGCTCAAAAGCACGGAAGCGAAATTCGCGACGTTGCCATTGGCCTTCAGTGTCACTAACCGGAGCGGTTACATGAACGGTGAGTAAGTCGTCGGCAATGTCGAGCTTGAAGTCCTCCCGTTTACGGCCAGCGGCAATTAAATAGATTTCGTAGCGGTCGTCCATTTCCTGAATGTTGACCGGCGCACCTTGGCGGTGCATAGGGCCGCGTCCGCGACCGTGATGATGACGGCCACGTTGGCCATGATGATATTTCATTCCTTTACACATATTGTTGTTGTTTAATTTTAATTGAATGTGACGGCAAACGATTGATGATCAAATCAATCTTTCCGGCACGAGGGAGTTCGGGTAAAGTGGGCGACCTTGCTTTGGCTACCCCCCGATCCAAGTACCCCCGTACCTTGTACCGTATATTACTGAACCGTGATGGTCTGAAAACGGAATGATCCGTTATCCTGCCATCCGGCTTGGGTGTACACTGCTGGGTAGCGGTAGGCCTGGTGGTCGTCAGAGAATTCACCGAAGTGGTCTGATTTAGAATAGCCGTAGCGCGCTAGTCGCAATTTGTGTACGAAAAAAGCAAAGGCTGCCAGACCGAGGGCAAAAAGAAGACCAGCGATCAAAAGCTTTGCAAAAAGAAAAAACAAGACCACCCCTGCCGCAAAGGACAGGGCTCCGAATAGGATACGCATGATGATTTTAATTTTTAGAAGACTGGTGCTTGCCAGCCGTTCGTCGGGGTTAATAATCGTAGGCTAAGGTGTTGTACCGTAGCGCTTTCATATAGGTAGACGGACGAACAGCAGGATTACTTTAAAGAAATGTGATTTTTTTTATTTTTTTCGATAGTTTTCTTAACCTGGAGGTTCTCATGGGCAGCCCCTTCGCCGTCAGTAAAAGTCCGTAGAGGGATTACCTTCGGTGATCGTCCTTTTAGTCCTCAGAGTTCGGGCTACTTTGCGCCTTCCGGGTAGAGTAGAAGGGGGACTAATTCTCCCCTCTCTTCTCACAGCGCTCTTTCCAGCGGGCTTTGAAATTTGCCCGTTCTTCCTCACTCATATTACCCCATTTCTCTTTCCAGGCAGCTCGCCTTTTGGGGTTTTGACGATAGGAGGGCGGCGGCCCCAGGCGGCCAAAGAGCAGGCGACATAAAACAAAAAGGGCCAGTGCTTGCCAAAATTTGATTTCTGGCAAGTCGAAAAGGGGGCTGATTGTGGCATTCCAAAGTAGCATCACCACGCCAGCAAGGAGGGCGACCACGGCCAGTACCAAAGGAACAAATATAAAAGGCGACCAGCGCTTGCGATATTTATGTTGACGGTGCATATTCTTGCAATGTTAATAATTAAGGAGTTCGTCGTAGAGGTCGGCCAATCGTTGGCGCAGGTGTTTGACGGCGTAGCCCTTGCGGGAAATGAGGGTTTTTATGTTGATACCGGTCCGATCAGCGATGGACTGAAAGGTCTCGTCTTCTAATTCATTCCACACAAAAACATCTCGTTGATTGGCAGGCAGCTCGTCCAGTGCATCGTAGAGTGTTTCCCAAACCAGTTGGCGAAAATACGCCTCTTCGGGGCCATCGTCTGAGGCGGGGAGCCAATCTTCCAGGGAAAATTCGCTGTCGTCACTGTCTTCGCCATAGGAAAAGTCCTCCACTGGGGAGGCTTTGTTTTTGCGGTAGCCATCCGTAAGTCGGTTGCGAGCTACGCGGTGCAGCCAGGCATTGATGTTTTCGATACTGCTTAGGTCGACAATTCGGCTAAGCTGGTACCAAACATCCTGCAAAACGTCTTCGGCATCGGCATCCGAAGTTACCCGTCCGCGAATAAAACGGAACAAGCGATCACCGTAATTACGGATCGTTACTGTTATGCTATTGTCTCTGGATGCTGGCATGGAACTAGTTAACAAAGTAATTCTTTTTCTATAGAGACGTACGAATCAGAGAATTACTTTAAAGTTTTTACTTTTTTTAAAACTAAAATCCTATCTTTGCATCCGCTTTTAAAAAATTTATTCACTAATCTAGTGTCTGATCTATGCGAAATTACGAAGTAACATTCATCGTAGACCCAGTGCTGTCGGGGGAAGAAATCAAAACGACGGCTCAGACCTATAGCGATATGTTGAAAACGGCTAAAGCCAATATTGTGCACATCGACGAGATGGGACTGCGCACCTTGGCTTACCCGATCAACAAACGCAATAGCGGGGTTTACTACTGTATTGAATTCCAAATGGAAACTGTCGATCTCATCGACGATTTGGAACTGGCTTTACGCCGGGATGAGCGCATCATGCGTTTCCTTACTTACAAACTAGACAAGTTTGGCATCAAGTATAACGAAGACAAGCGTAACGGCTTGATCGGGAAAGCCAAGCGTCCTAAGTCTAAAGAGAAGAAGGAAGGCCGTGATCGCAATGACCGCGATCGTCGTGGTTCGAAACCAGCTCCTAAATCGGAGGCTGCTGCTAAGCCAGCTAAAGCTGAAGCTAAGCCAGCTGCTAAAGCTGCTCCAGCACCCGCTCCAGCTGCTAAGCAGGAGGAAGAGTAATCCCTATTGTCCACTATTAAATCTTGATAAGCTATGGCTAATCGCGATGATATTAAGTTTTTAAGCAATCCTAAGATTGGTGGTAAGCGTCAGAAGTACTGTCGTTTCCGCAAGTACGGTATCAAGTATATCGACTACAAGGATGCTGATTTCCTGCTGTCTTTCGTTAACGAGCAGGGTAAAATTTTACCACGCCGTATTACCGGTAATTCTCTAAAGTACCAGCGTAAAGTTTCTGCTGCGATTAAGCGTGCTCGTCACCTGTCGTTGCTGCCTTACGTAACTGACTTGCTGAAATAGCAGAGTCTGGTATTTTAAATTACTAATTTTAAAAACGATTTGACATGGATATCATTCTGTTGCAAGACGTTGAACACGTCGGATATAAGCACGAGCTGGTGACCGTTAAGAATGGCTACGGTCGCAACTACCTGATTCCTCAGGGGTTTGCACTGATCGCCAACAGCGCTAACCGTGCTCGTTTAAAAGAATTACAGCGTCGTGAAGATGCTACTGAAGCCAAACGCCTGGGCGAATACCAGGATATTGCCAAGAAATTGGATGGCCAGGTACTACGTATTGGTGCTAAAGCCGGTACTAGTGGTAAGATCTTTGGTAGCGTTACCAATATTCAGATCATCAATGCCCTTAAAGAGCAATTCGATCTTGATATTGAACGCCGTAAAGTACAATTGCCTGATAATGTGAAAGATTTGGGTACCTACACCTTGGTACTGAACTTGCACAAAGAGGTACAGCCGGAAGTGAAATTCGAAGTAGTTTCTGAGTAAATCTCACAACTTCTCGGTAAAGAAAAAGCCCAATTCGCAGCAATGCGAATTGGGCTTTTCTTTTATTTAAGCCTGATCCTAAACGTCAAAGCTGATCTCCACATCCTTCCCATCTGGATGCGCCTGACATGCTAGCACGTAGCCATTAGCTACCTCATCATCATCAAGAGCATAGCAAACATCCATCTTCACAGAGCCACTTTTGACTTTAGCCATGCAGGTAGAGCAAGCTCCGGCCATACAAGAGTAAGGCGCATCATGCTTGGCATCAAGCAAAGCTTCCAGGATGGTCTTTTTTTCTGGGACGTTAATGGTAATGCTTTCGCCACGTAGCTGTACTTTCACGGTGCCAGCTCCTCCGGCAGTCATCACCTTACCGGCGGCTACTTCTGCGGCATTAACAAAGCGTTCAGAGTGTATACTCTTCTTGTCGATGCCTTGTTCCATCAGGCAGGTTTCCACGGCATCAATCATAGCACCAGGACCACAAATGAAATACTCGGCACCTTTACCTTGCACCGGGCATTCTCTCAGGAAAGTATCGATAACCAAAGGGCTGATCCGCCCCGTAAGGCCTTCCCAATTTGTCGTCGATTTTTTAAACCAACCTCCCTTTTCTTTCTTGGGCTGGCTGACGATGTATTCCACTTTTAGTTGACCAGCGTAGCGTTTGCTTAGGTCTTGTAGCTCGTCATAGAAAATAATTTGGTCATCCTCGCGGCTACCATAAAGGAGATAGACGCTACTTTGTGGCTCTTCTTCGAGGGTGGTTTTTAGTATCGACATCAAAGGCGTGATCCCGGAACCCGCACCAAAAAGATAGTAACTCTTCCGTTGATCGGGCTCTAAGGCCGTATAAAAGCGCCCTTGAGGAGGCATTACGTCAACGGTATCGCCCGCTTTCACAGAGTCGTGAATATAGTTAGACACCTTTCCTCCATCTACTCTTTTTACAGAGACGGCCAGTTCTGGCTCAAATGGTGAAGAACTCATAGAGTAAGCCCGTCTTTCTTCATTGCCGTTAACGGTAAAACGAAGTGTCAGGTATTGTCCTTGCTTGTAGGCGAAAGTGTCCGCCAGTTCAGCAGGAACCTGAAAATAAAGACTAACAGTATCTTGGGTTTCGGTTTTTACCTTACTTATCGTAAGTGGGTAAAACTTAGTATCACTCATGCGTAGGCATTAATTTTTCAAAAAGATTAACAGGAAATTGACCGGAAGGTTGAGTCCCTGTATTGCACAAGTTGTTTTTGTGCAATTGTTCGTCGTAGGTCGCATCTACGGCGCTGGTTTGCGCACAAAGTTAAACTGCTTAGGGGAAGTGTACGAATTAAGGGCGGTGAATTTGATCATCTGTACATCCTCATGTGTTTATATTACGTGAAGGTATTCATTTGGGGCCATGCCTTCTCCCGTCCCGACTTTTCTAGTCAGGACGGGATCGGCACCGGGCCATCCGTTCTTACCTTCGGTACCACTGCTGTCCCTTGTCCTGCTCTCCCGATGGGATTCGCCGAGCTTCAGGCTACGCCTTACGCGCTCAACCAAAGGAATCTCCTGTCCTCCGCTTGGGCGGAGGTGTCCAAAGGATAGAGGTGGGTAAAACATAAGCCCGTTCTGCACTTAGGGTCCTATGCCAAAGTCTAACTAATACCCTTCGACAACAAATTTCCCTTCCGCAAAAAGCAGATAGCGACGATCAATCTGTGTTCGAAATAAAACGGGCTTATTTGCGGAGTCAGGCCATTCCAGTGCTTGTTGTAATTGCTGCTGCGGGAAGTAGCGGTGATAATTGCCGTTCCGACGAAAATAAAAGACTTGTTTTTGGAAGAAGCAATCTTCCACTTCTGTAATTTTCCACCATTCCTCCAGCTGGCCCAGGATGGAAAATAAAGCAATTCCTCTCTGTGGAAAATTGAGGGCTAGCCGATCACCCCAGCGTAAAAGTTGGGTTGGCCCTTCTGTCAAACTTTCGCTTAATCGGAAGTCGTTAGAGGTAAATAGTACTTCGCCACGAGCATTTAGCCGGTAAAGCCGCCCCGCGAGTTCGTCATAAACCCAAAGGTTGTTGTCGTGACTACGAGTGACAGCCGTGGCGTATTGAACGGGAGTATCCCTTAAATCGAGGGTAGCGCGTTCACTCAGCGTGCGGTCGAGTAAAACAATGGTTTGCTGCTCTTTGTAGAAGAGTAATATATTGAAAGGGTCGGTAGCGTCGATAGTGAAATCTTCTCCCAGTGTTGTATTGTAATACTGGAAAAGGGCTTTCCCTTGCGGCGAGTATTGCATCAATACGCCTTTGTAATCTACGGACAAGAGTTGCTGTAAGGGATCAACTGCAAAGGTAGCGACGCTGTCTTTTTGGAAAATGATTAGCCTTGAGCTATCGGATGTTACCTGAGCACCCATCTTGATAGGCAGACACCCCAGTAGCAGGAGTACAAGAAGAACGAGTGGATGGTTATGAAGTTGATGATTATTCACATTAAGTGAACGTTTGGAAACGGAGATTGGTGTTAGGAGAAGGTAATTCTAATTTGGGCTTTTGACCGCTCGCCCCTCTGGATGCTCAAAAAACGCCAGTTTTAGTTCTTGGCCATCAAAAACGGCGTAAGAGTTAAAATAAACCCATTCCCCGAGGTTGATATAACGGGTGCGGTTATTGGGTAATAAGTAGTCAATAGGAAGATGACGATGCCCAAAAACAAAGTAGTCGACTTCGGGCAATTGTTCCGATTTACGCGTGCTGTACTGTAGCAGCCACTCGTTATCAGGACCAAGAAAGACATCTTCATTGTGGTTAGCCTCCCGGCTTTTGCTAGAAAAAAAGTTGGCCAGCCCTATGCCAAAGTTGGGATGAAGGCGAGCAAATAGCCACTGGCAGACGCGATTAGCAAATACCTTTTTTAACAATTTGTAGCCGTGGTCTCCTGGCCCGAGGCCATCACCGTGACCAATGAAAAATGTCTTGCCGTTAATTTCGTGAATGACAGGTTCACGGTAAATAGGAGCATCAAGTTCTTTTTCCAGGTAGTCGAACATCCACATGTCGTGGTTGCCAGTGAAGAGGTGGAGCTTGATACCAGCATCTCGTAGTTCAGCGAGTTTGCCGAGAAGGCGAACATATCCACGAGGGACGGCCGTTTTGTATTCAAACCAGAAGTCAAAAATATCTCCTACCAAGTAGATGGTATCAGCATCATGGCGGATGGTCTCCAACCAACGAACCAGCTGCCGTTCACGTTCAGCGCTACTCAGCCGACCATCGACACCAAGGTGAAAATCCGAAGCAAAATATGTTTTACCCAAAAGGAAGTGATTCTGATTAGTTTTGCGAAATTACGAAACAAGCACGATATCGGTGGAAATGGGCTAATCGTACCAGTGCGATCATACAAATCCAGGGAGCGTGACCTGATAGAACGCTGATTAGGCGGATTTTTGTTAAAAAGAAAACCGTGTGAACCTGTTGAGTCCTGTTAATTCCGTATTCTATATGGTATCTTTGTTCTGATCTAACCAAGAAAGAATGAACCTCGATTTACGTAATAAAAATGCCCTTGTTGGTGGCAGTAGCAAAGGAATAGGTAAAGCCACGGCGCAGGAGTTGGCAGAACTAGGGGCTAACGTCACGCTGATGGCTCGGTCGGCAGAATTGTTGCAGGAAGTAATAAAAGACCTTGATACTTCAAAGGGGCAACAGCACGATTTTATCACTGTTGATTATACAGACGTTGCTGATTTACAAGCCAAGGCCAAAGCACTGACGGAGAAAAAAACGATCCATATTCTTGTCAACAATACCGGAGGCCCTCCGGGAGGCCCGATCTTAGCTGCTGATTTGTCGGCATTTACCCAGGCACTCAACAACCATTTGCTTTGTAATCAAGTACTGGCACAGGCAGTAGTACCAGGAATGAAAGAAACTGGCTACGGTCGTATTATCAATGTGATCTCTACTTCGGTGAAGTCGCCGATCAATAACCTTGGGGTCTCTAATACGACCCGTGCTGCTGTTGCTAATTGGGCCAAAACACTGGCTAATGAAGTGGGGCCAGACGGTGTAACTGTCAATAACCTCCTTCCTGGAGCGACGGAAACGGAGCGTCTACACGGCTTACTTGATACTTGGTCAACCCAGAAAAACATCAGCACCGATGCTATGGCCGACCAAATGAAGCAGAGCATTCCCCTGGGGCGCTTTGGCCAACCACAAGAGATTGGTGGCGTCATAGCTTTTCTCGCTAGCCCGGCTGCGGCTTACATTACAGGCACGAATATTACGGTGGATGGCGGCCGTACTAAAATGTTGTAGTCAGGTAATTCAGGGGTTAAATAAGGCCACTCAGGTTGGCTTTTATGCCACCTGGTTGGTAAGTAAAGCAAGCTAAGACAAAAATAGGTAGCTTTGGAGGGATGATGAAAATTATGCAAAGACTGGCACGAAACCGGGCCCTCTTAGGCTTCAACGACCTTCCCATTGCCTTGGTGGGAGTGCCGCTGGTGGCTTTTGTGATGCCCTTGTTGTTTTTTAACGGTACGCTAGAAAATGGTTTTTTGGCCTTCTGGCCAAAGTGGAAGGTCTCGCTATTTTTTACCATTTTTTACTGGATGGTAATGCGCCAGGCGGTACTTTTCTTTCGCTCTCGTTGGCCGGAGTATAAGGATACGATAAAGCGCTTATCCTTCATGGTGCTCACAACCATAGCAATGGTCTTGTTGCTGAATAACTTTTGCTACGATATCCATGATGTACTTTTGCCTGAAGGGTACCACAGGGATATGAGTAAATTTGATTACGCCAAGAGTACCTTTATGGTAGTCTTCTTCATCATCTCTCTTTACGAAGGTATTTATTTTTATCATCGCTGGCGACTGAGCCTAATCGAAACAGAACGTTTACGACAGGAAAATATCAGCTCCCAGTTAGATGCACTCAAGAGCCAGGTCAATCCGCATTTTTTATTCAATAGTTTAAACACCCTCACTTACCTGATCCCTGAAGACGAGAATCGGGCGGTGCGTTTTGTGCAGCAGCTTTCCAAAGTGTATCGCTACATTTTGGAAATTCGTGACCGGTCTTTAATCACGGTAGCCGAGGAGCTCGATTTCCTGGATGCCTATCAGTTTTTACTCAAAGAGCGTTTTGGTGAAAACCTGCAGTTGCAGTTACAAATAGATCCTGCTGTCAAACAACTGCACATGATTCCGCTATCTATGCAAATGTTGCTGGAAAATGCCATTAAACATAATATCGTTAGTAGCGAACAGCCATTGACAATCGAGGTTGTTGTTGGTACTTCTAATGGTACACTATTGATCCGCAACCAACTCCAGCCTAAACAACAGGTTCAGGTTTCCACGAAAGTGGGCCTGGATAATATTCGCCGACGCTACGCTTTTTACACCACCGCTCAGGTGGAAGTAAGTACGGAAGACGGATGGTTCAGTGTAGAGCTACCGCTGCTGCATACGCCAGAGCTGGTTGCGGAAGGAAAAGGATAGGCTTTATTCAACCTTAAAAGCAAAGCCCCCTTGGTCGTGAAACTGTTGATCAGGCCGTGCAAAGACGCGTTCGTTGAAAACAGGATCAGGGCTATCCATCAGTAACTCAATGTTATTGTCCGAATCTCCGTTGATGTCCATAACCGCGTAGGAAGTAGCCTTTGGGCACCAACCAGGAAACGTGGCGGCGGGTACTTCGAGGTTTACGCCCTGATTCAAGACGTAAAGCCCTGGCGTTTGTGCCACGAGCTGGAACGTTATTTCGTAATTATCTCCTACAGTCAAGTATCGGCCATCCAGTATGGTATTGCCTTCTACCCCTGTTTTTAGGTCATAATCGTAGGCCGGATCAACAATGAACTCAAAATTGTCGAGGACATCCTGATTTGCAGGGTTTTCGTCCACCTTGGCGAGTTGGGTCGAGGCTGAATGGGGGAATGTCTCAAAAAAGTAGGTGTTTTCCGTAATGCGATCATAAAGATCCTGGCTTAGGCGGGAAGTGATCGTCAGCGTATCTCCCACGCTGATGGTAGGGGTGTTTGGACTTACAGTAGCCGCAATCACAAATTCGTAAACACCGGAAGGGTTGTCTTCACAGCCTTCGTCGCAAGTAGCAGCGATAAAAATCCAGGATATGCCGAGGAAAAATAGAAAATTGGCTTTCATGTTGAATAGTTTAATTGATGAATCAATGAGAAAAAGCTTGCAGCAAGAGTTTATTCCCGCTGCAAGCCTGATTTAACGTTTCTTTTATTCGTAACTATTAAATAGTCGGTTAATGTCTGTTGTTGTATTGTTGGTGCCAGGAACGATGTCCGAGTTAATCCGAATCCTCAATTCGTCAGGGTTGGTTACCTGAGAGGTGATTAGGTTGAATATTTGCTGAATGCTGATATCTCTTACCTGATCGTTAACGGTACCTACCCAAGGGCCTATTCGATCCTGGGAAACGAGTTCTTCGCCACCATCGTATAAATCCTGATAGATGCCGATGGGTATGTGCCCATCTGTAAAATTCCTGGTTTGTTCCAGTCGCCGAATATAGGTGACGTCAAAGTCGGAAGTATTGCTGCCGTATTGGGCGTGCGTGAAGTGATGAGAAACATGCTCTGCCCAGGATTCCATGATGGAAATGTGCCCTGCCCCCATGACGCTGGCATTGCCCCACGGATGACCAGTTTCGTTGTCAGCAACGATTTCAGCTGTGGCCAGGTCTTGCCAGTATGCGCTGCCCACATTATGGTAGATGCCCGCGTGGCCCAGTTCGTGAAATCCAATGTCTGCCAAGCGATCTGAAAAGGAATGATTGGTCCCAATCATCACATCTGGTACAAAGTTGGCAACAGAAGCGGCGGTGATGCCCCCAGCTGTGGCGTAGAGCATATCTAGTAGTTCCCAGTTGCCAAAGTGGTCGGATTGGTAGAGGCCATCAGTGACGACATTGGCTAAGCCAGCAGCTCCCAGATAGGAGGTCATCAAGGCGAAGCCACCTCTTCGTTGGGGAGCAACATAGATGTCAAGATCGGGTAAGCGAGAGATGCCATTCTCATCCGCGTAATCATTATAAGCGTGGAATAGGTTGTTGATAGAGGCGGCTCCCCAGTAGCGGTGGGCCTGAGAGTTTTGATTGTTCCACATGTTATAGTTGACGGTCATATTGTGAAAGTTAGGGCCTGCTACTTGGCCGAGGTTGTCCGTGACGGTTGTCAAGTGCTCCCAAAGGCGAGCACCAGCACGTGGGCCACGGATACGGGTACCTCGTCCATTTTTAAATTTGATCATGAAGTAGGCATTCCCTTTATAGGCTCTGTTTATGCGCCAGCAGCCATTGTCATCCGTATAAGTGTTGTCGATGGTAAACCAGCCATTCCAGCCAATGACTTGCACATTTCTGACCCCTTCATAACCCAATTGTGTATCCTCTACTCGCACACATCCTCCAGGATAGCGGCGATTAGAAGATAGTAAGCAACCGCAATCGTTGGTTAGTAGAGTTGATCCGTTACCACCATCGTCTTCGGCACAATTGGGGTAATCAGGGTGGCCAGGATAGCACTCTGGTTCAAAGTTACGGCACCATTCCGGGATGAAGTCGTCGCCACAGTTTAGTTGATCAGATATGCAACAGGGCCAACTCGCGCAACCGGGGTGGCAATCGTCTGAATTCTCGGTGGTGCCTCCGTTACCAAAGGCAGCAGCCTGCAAATCTTCGATAGTCAGACCCAGGGGTAGTGGGTAACGTTCTTCCACTTCTTCTGTATTCCCGGTACGGGTAAACGCCCGACGCATTAAAAAAGGATCTGCTTCAATCAAGTTAAGTTCTGCGATTAATTCATAATTCACAGCAGGGAGCTCATCCTCGGGGCTTACCACTGTCCATAAAGTAGGGTAGTCGCCTTTGCTGCCGGGTTCAAAGTAATAATCACCTATGCGTTCGACTTTTTGTTCCAGCGGGAAGTCAAAAAAGATGAGTTCTGTTTCCTCAAGTGCGACGAGTTCTGTTTCATTTTGGGGTTCAAATTTCAGGTAATGGTGGGTGGTGGGCACTTTTTCTATACTGGTGCCGTAAACTTCGTTCATGGCAGCAGCCAGATTTTCTACAGTGTAGGGATTTTGTCGTACTTCTCCGAGGATAGTTTGTTCGACAAAACTACTCCTTGCTAAGTCGTCAACATTAAAGACTATAGGTTCAGAGAAGATGTAGTCTGGTTTTTTAACTTCTTCATCGAGGAAGGGATCTTTTTCACAAGAAAGAAAAGTGATCATTAAGCCTATTAAAAAAAGCGTACTGGTTAAATAAATTTTGAGAGTTCGCATTGTCTACTAAATTTTCTAATTATTAATTCTTATATCTTTTCTTAGAGCTGGTTTGGGCCGGTTTCGTCACGAGAATCAAGGCTTTATGGTTCTGGCGAAGCTGCGAAATTCGAGTTTAGCGGGCTAAGTGAGTATTTTGCAGCGAAGTCAGGTTCGTGAAGTCTTGATTCGCAGTAGGAACAAGTCCCAAACTTGCTCTTACTTGTATAAGATTGAAAAAGGCGTTTCGTGACTTTTTTCAGGAAGTTTTTTTCAAATATTGAATGCGCCTCTTCTCTTCAGCTGTTTGTTGAAAAAGGGTTATGCTTGGTTTGGTCACATCGTTTAGTGTGTTTTTTGTTCTTGGTAATGCACTTTATGCTACCGCCTTAAATGTGGCGTTTGCAACAAAAGAGCCTGATCTTGCGTTTTGTGCGAAAATGATATTTATGGTTTCACTGCTGCAGAGTTACTTTTTCTTAGCCAGCCTCCTATTGGCGACCGATCCGTTAGAGGTGAGTATTACCAATATTAGTGAGGTTAAAGGCTGTGTTCGGATAGCCGTTTTTAAAGATGCAGCCGATTTTGAGGAGGAAAAAAACGCAGTCTATGATGAGGTGATTTCACTTACGTCAACAGCTCCGATTTATCGTCAACTTCCATTGAGTGGACGAGCATCTTATGGAATTGCCTTGTATCATGATGTCAATAATAATGGCAAACTCGACCGCAATACGCTAGGGATTCCCAAAGAACCTTACGCTTTCTCTAATAACCCCTCTGCAAAGTGGCAAGCACCTACCTTTTTAGAAATAGCCTTTGTTCCGGCAGATGTGAACGGCCGCCTTTCCTTAAGGCTAATGGCTTGGGGGGACCGGTAGTTATAGGCAGGAAGGCAATGGTGAAAATCTATTCCTCAATTCCTTTTGGTCGAAGGCAAAAGACGTATTTTGCGGGTATATTCTTTTACCAACCATTATGGTATGAAAACTATCCTAAACTGCACTTTTCTTTTAGCGTTGGCCTGTTTATGCTGGCAATGCAATCGCGTTACTTACACCGCAGAGACCTTCCCTGGGGAAAACTACCTGGCTTTTGGAGAAGGCGGCGGCTTTGCAGGCAGCCTTACTACTCATTATCTGTTGCCAAATGGCCAGCTATTTATTAGCGAAGGTATTGAAGGAGCTAAAGTTTCAGATGGAGGAATAGGCAAGGGGAAGGCGAAAAAAATGTTGCAACGTTACCAGGAAGAAATCCAGCCTTATGATTTTCAAGAACCGGGAAATCGTTATTCTTTTTTAGAATACGTTGCTGCCGATACTACTTACGAACAGCAGTGGGGGCGTGCCGGAATAGAAGTTCCCGAAAAGATGTTGATGTTTTTCCAGGATTTACAGTTACTCTTACCACAAGAGTAAGTCAAAAGATGGGTGTCGTAATAAGCGCTACGTGATTTTGATACCCTAGCAATCACCTTAAAAGAATTGAATATGTCTAAGTTATACGCCTCGATTTTTTCCTTTTTGCTGTTGCTGTCGGCGACAGTGTTGTTGGCCCAAAAGCCTGTCCTTAGCCCACGCCCGGCTAGTGAACGTCACAGCATGGAAGACATTCGGGCCGGGTTTAATTTTGAGGCCATTACTAGCGGAGATCGTTCCCAGAGAGTGGTGAGTGCTGCCTTTTCTTTACCGCTTTCAGGGATGAGTATGCTTGCGCCCAGTCCTCTTATTGAACGTTGGCAAGCACAACCCAATGCACAAACAGGCTTACCTGATTGGATTCAATTATGGGGAGCTGAGTTGCATACTGGCACCCCAGAAGTTCAACTACAAGCTTGGTTAACTGCATTGGCCCCCAGTTGGAAGCTGGAAAAGCCAGATGAAGCTTTTGTATTACAAAATACAATAATGGAGGAAGACGGTAAATTACACTTGGTTTACCAGCAATCGACGACTGGTGTTCCTATTTACGGCAACGAATTGAGAGCACATTTTACAGATGGTCGGTTGGTCTTGCTACATGGTCGGGTACTGCCTACTCCTGTGCTAAACATGGAGCCTACGCTGACGGCTGCTGCTGCCTTAGAACAGGCACGCACGGCTGTAAAGCAACATACCCGAATCAAGGACTTAAGCGCTCAAGAGCAAGTCTTATTAGGTGGCGATGCAGTTACCCAGGAATTAGTGGTTTACTACCCCGACAACCAATGGCAAGACCCTCATTTGGTATGGTCTGTGATCATTGTTCCTCACTTGGCAGATCGTTGGCAGCTTATGATCGACGCTCATACCGGCGAATTGCTAAATGAACACAACCATGTATGTCACTTCTTACCACCAAATGGACCCGAAGTAACAACGGCTACCGATTTGCAAGGCATCAATAGAACAATACATTCTTACGAATTCAATAATAATAACTACCTGATTGATGCTTCACGATCAATGTTTTCCGCAGCAGCGTCTGATATGCCAAATACACCTGATGGTGTAATCTGGACGATCAACGGCAATAATACTTCTCCTGCAAATGATAACTTTAGTACTACCCACAATGTATCGACAGGTAACTTTTGGAATGACCCATTAGCAGTATCTGCCCACTACAATGCTGGTGAGGCTTATCGGTATTTTGAAGAGACCTTCAACCGCAATTCCATCAATGGACAGGGCGGTAATATTGTTTCCCTGATCAACATTGCAGAGGATGACGGTTCTGATATGGACAATGCCTTCTGGAATGGGCAAGCCATGTTTTACGGTAATGGAAACACGGCTTTTACCTCTCCACTGGCCAAAGCATTGGATGTTGCCGGGCATGAAATCTCGCACGGCGTCGTACAAAACACCGCCAATCTCGAATACGAGGGAGAATCAGGTGCCCTCAATGAGTCTTTTGCAGATATTTTTGGTGCAATGATCGACAGAGACGATTGGCAAATGGGAGAGGAGGTCGTTAATCCAAGTATTTACCCTACAGGGGCCCTCCGGGATTTGTCTAACCCTAACAACGGTGGTAATAGCCTCAGTGATCCAGGCTGGCAGCCAGCGCATACTAATCAACAATACACGGGTAGCCAAGACAATGGCGGTGTACATATCAATAGCGGGATTCCAAATCGTGCCTTCTTCCTACTGGCCAGTGACATTGGCCGCAGCAAAGCCGAACAAATATATTACCGTGCTTTGACGATGTATCTCACTCGCTCTTCTCAGTTTCTAGACTTGCGGGCATCAGTAGTACAGGCGGCACAAGACATTTATGGGAGCACCGAAGCAAATGCCGCCATCAATGCTTTCAATACGGTAGGCATAGGCAGTGGCGGCACTGGTGGAACGCCTACCAATACACAGTCGGACTTGGCTGTAAACCCTGGCAATGAATACATTTTGTATACAGAAGGGAACAACAACAACCTCTATATACAGACACCAGCAGGTGTTTCCATTTCCGACCCTTTGTCAAACCTGGACCCTTTTAGTAAACCGACGATTACAGACGATGGTAGTGTGATCGTTTTTGTTGCACAAGACAAGACCATTCAGGCAATAACCATTGATTGGCAAACAAATATGGTTCAGACTTTTGTATTAGGTAGTAGCCCTATTTGGCGTAATGTTGCCATCTCCCGCGATGGAAACCGTCTGGCAGCGATAACAGATGACAACGATAATCGGCTATTAATTTTTGACCTAACTGCTAGTGGAGCCCCCTCACAAGAATTCTTCCTTTACAATCCTACCACTGCTGAGGGCGTAGCCACAGGCGATGTGCAATACGCTGATGTACTGGAGTGGGACCACTCCGGAGAGTATGTAATGTATGATGCCTACAATATCATTCCTAGCCAAAGTGGCACGTCTATCGACTACTGGGATATTGGTTTTCTACGTGCCTGGAACCGTAATGCAGACAACTTTGGCGATGGTTTTATTAGCAAGCTCTTTAGTTCCTTGCCGGAAAACACGAGTGTAGGCAACCCTACGTTCGCCAAAAATTCGCCTTATATTATTGCACTTGATTTTATTGACTACGATGCAAATAGCTATTTTCTTTCTGCTGCAAATATTGAGACAGGAGATGTAGGTACCATTTTTGAAAACGGTCGCCTGAATTATCCTAACTATAGCAATCAAGATAATCAGATCATCTTTGATGCGGAAGAAGATACTTTTGGTGATGCGGTAGTTGCTATTGCTGACCTTAATAGCGATAAGATAACGCCTGCTAGTGGCGGCTTCATCTTTATTAACAACGGTTTTGCTGGTGCTCGTTGGGGGACATGGTTTGCTAATGGGCAACGGCAGCTGGTACAAACCCTTGATCCTGTTTCGCCAGATGCTTGGGCACAGGCTTTTCCTACGGTAAGCAAAGGCCAGATTACCCTCGCTTGGGAGTTGAC
Organism: Lewinella sp.; assembly: GCF_050633125.1. NCBI lineage: Bacteria > Pseudomonadati > Bacteroidota > Saprospiria > Saprospirales > Lewinellaceae > Lewinella > Lewinella sp. Next base: position 79,157 of record NZ_JBOEFX010000021.1, on the reverse strand, counting down.
GTCAGCAGCCCGTTTGCAGCTGCAAATTATTGACTTAGCCGGGCGTGTAGTACAGCAAAGTCAGTGGGATAGTGCTACTGGGCCAGGGCAGCGCCAGTTAGACCTTGGTGCTTTAGCAGCGGGCAGTTATTTGGTACAACTACGTGCTGGAGAGCAGGCGTTTAGCCAGTTGGTAGTGATTGAGTAGACCTTTTGTCATTGTCACGAGCAATAAAAAAGCAGGCACCTTTACAAAGTGCCTGCTTTTTTATTGGGGTTCAGCGAGGATGAAATGATTACTCTACCACATCCACCTGATGTGCCTGAATAACGTCTAAAGTAGTACCTCCTTGGTGGACAAACGCCACGATATGGCACTCGTTAGCATTCCACAGCGATGGCAAAGTACTCGTATAACTACGACTAACCACCGAACCAGCAGTGAAGGCTTCACTAAGCGTATTGCCATCAAAAGCAGTGATGGCATCCCGTAAGGTGTGCTTGTGAATATAGAAAGTGTCAACACCTGCTGGGGTAAGCTGAGGATCTTCAATATTGCTCTCTGTGATGAAAAGTGTGAGGCGAATATCTTCCGCTGTAACAGTTTCTTCTACGTACAAATCCACGTCAACTGCTAATTCACGAGTAACGTCATTATAGGTAGGGATAATATCGATTTTCACTTCCGGGTCACCTGCTAGTTCCTGAGCGATGTAGCCTGGCCAGGTAGATTGCGGAATCTGGCGACCTTCTTCGGCACTGAAGTGTTTCCGATTTATGACCGCCGTTGGATAGCCCAGTGGTTCTTCGAGTAGCGATAGCAGCGAGCTACTAATAGGACTTTCCAGTTCAGAATCGCTCTCTGGATAGGGTTGTGCAAAAAATCCGGCGTGGATAGAAACCGCTACCAATTGCTGGCCATAGCTATTGAGTAAAACCTCAATGGCTTCACTACCGGCAGGGCAATTAACACAGCGTACACCCGTAAATTCTTCGATCAATACCTGTCGCATCTGATCTTCAACGGGGACATCATCAATCGGCCCACCACCGCCAGGGTTAAGGACTGGAGCCACTTCGTCACAAGAGAAACTGAGTAGAATAAACAGTGCTAAAACGGTAAAGGAAAGATATTTCTTAAGCATGATTGCTGATTTTATTTGAAATTTTATCGAATCATTTTTTAGACAACTTAACACTAGAAACTGGTATTAGCAGAAAACTTTACTCCGCTAAAAGCGGGCTCTAGTCGGCAAATACCCCCTGTACAAACCACTCCTTCTACCTGCTTGACGTAACTGAGTGCCAGGCGAGTTGGGCCAGTAGTGTAATAAACATCGAAACGAGGGTAGTGCAATGACTGCTTCTTACCACTATCGTCGACCGGTGAATTTTTGCCCGGATCAATGTTGAACATATCAGAGGCCGTCAGTGTCCAGTTGCGTCCTAGTGATACCTCAACGAGGCCGAACACCCAATCGCCGTAATCCTGTTTGGCACCGGCTTTTTCATCATCACCAGTGAACATGTACTGTGCTTCCACGCGGAAATTATGGTTGCGATCAAGCTTATAGAGGAAGTCAAAATAAGGAATGACCGTTTCTACAATCGGAGCTTGGGGTTTAAACTCGTAGCGTTCCTGGTTGTAATTTTGGAGTTGCACCCCACTGTTGAGTTTCCATAACCTCTTGTGCTTGTATTGTACTTCTGTGAAAACTTCGCGATAGAGTTTTACACCATCCAGGTCGTCAATGTGAGAGTAATTGGCATTGAAGCTCACCTTGCGGTTGGGGGCATAGCTAACATCTACTTGGTAAGCCAGTTCTGCCAAATCCTGGGTGGCCGCATTGTAGCGTGCCGTCAGGCGATAGGTGTTGATGCGTGCCATCGGCGGCAAGAAGTTGATGAGTCCTCGATTGAGCTGAGATTGTGGCCGTGTACGGAAGCTAAAGTTTTCGGTGCGTTTAGCTTCTAGGGTAATGCCCCATTTCGGAGGCGCAATACTTAAGCTGCTGTAAAGTACAGTACCTGCTTCGCTGATGAATTTGTCGCCGATGGTGATGTTGTCTCCGCGCTGAATTTGTCCGAAAGGATCGTTCATGGCGTCTTCTGTCTTATAGGCGCCCTCTATGTACCACGAGAAAATACCTGCTGAGAGTGTATTGTAGAGAGAGAAAGCGTAGGAGTTGTAGTTGGGGATAAACAAATCCTCTGTAGGGTAGGTATTGAGTGTCGCTACCAAGCTGTTCATACTGGCATCATCCAATGCACGAGCCACTACCCCGAAACCGGGAGCCAGTGACCAAGTACCAAGGGAGTCTCCTTGGACATATCCTTCAATATTTAGGCCACGAATGACAGAGCTATAGGTGTCAAATTGCTGCTTTTGACGCCCGGTAAACCCTTTAATATTCCAGTTGTCGGAAAGTTGATAATCTACCTTTAAACCCAATAGTGCGTTGTCAATTAGTAGTGGGCGCTGCTCAAAAGAGCGGAAAATAATACCACTACCTATTTGGTCATAAATGTAACCGGCTTCAAAGCCAAGCTTCTTGATGCGTTTCCGAACGTACCACATTCCAATACCTTGGTCGGTATAAGAGCCCGTAGGATTGAGCAGGTTCGAGTTGTTGAAGAAATCATAACGCAGGCCAATATCAAAACCCCAATTGCTGTAATTGAGATTCAACCAACCTTCACTACCAAATAACTGGCGATCATATTGGGGGGTATTTGCTGCTCCAATAAGTGAGTCGCGAACAAAGAAATTGGCATTGGTTTCCAAGCTGCCAGATAATCGGCCGCCCTGTTCTTGTGCCGAAAGGGTGGAAGAAATCCAAAGACTTCCCAAGATAACGATAATGTAGGCGTAGCATTTCATGTTTAGCGGTGGTTTCGTTTTGTTGCTTTCTGTTAAAGTAGACTTAAAGTCAGCTAAAATACGCTTTAATAGCACTTAATGATGGAGCTTTGGTGTTACAAATCGGCTATCTTTGCGTCGAAATAATAAATTTCAGGCAATAATGCGGACTAGAATCCGGCTAGCCAAAATTTTCTTCAAGTTAGTCTTTCATCCAACAACAAAAAAATACCACCGATGCGTTTATTGACCTTCCTTACGTTGGTTTTAGCTTTTGGTTGCACCAACCTCCTTTTCGGACAGCAAAAAATTGCTTCTGCTAACATTAAGACCCTTCAAGGGGAAACCGTTGATTTGGCGGACATTATCAAAGAAAAAGACCTTACGGTTATTAGCTTTTGGGCTACTTGGTGTAAGCCATGTCAGGCAGAACTAGATGCTATTGCTGAGTTGTATCCTGATTGGCAGGACGACTTGGGTGTTCAGTTGGTAGCTATTACCATCGATACTCAGCGCCAGTTGAGTAAAGTGCCGGGTATATTGAGCACCAAAGGTTGGGAGTATAATGTGTATTCTGATGCCAATAACGTATTGAAAAACCAATTGGGTTTTCAAGCGATTCCTCAGACTTATGTAGTAGACAGTGAGGGAAACATCCTCTACAGTCACTCTGGCTACTCTGCCGGTGATGAGTATGATCTGGAAGATAAATTGAAGGAGCTAGCAGACAAGTAATTAATTTTAGAGCGCGTATCTTTGCGCTCGAAAATATTAAAAGGTGTTCTACTGGATGGCTTTCGCCTGAAATAATTCTCGTAGAATGCCTTTGTTTACTACAGAATATAATAATTGTCGAATATGACTGCTGAAATTCATACGGAAAAAGGCCTGATGAAGGTAGAGTTTTACGAAAAGGATGCTCCAAATACGGTAGCAAACTTTGTGAAGTTGGCCAGAGAAGGCTTTTACAATGGCCTAACGTTCCACCGTGTAATCCCCAATTTTGTGATTCAGGGAGGTTGCCCCGATGGGCGTGGCTCTGGTGGTCCAGGCTACAAGATCGATTGTGAACTAGATGGTGATAATCAGTTTCACGACCGTGGTGTCCTCTCTATGGCACACGCTGGTCGTAATACCGGCGGCTCACAGTTTTTTGTATGTCACAGTCGCGATAATACAGCACACCTTGATCGCAACCACACCTGTTTTGGTCGAGTATTCGAGGGGCTGGATGTGATTGATGATATCCGTGGTGGTGACAAAATGCTAGAGGTGAAGATTATTGACTAATGACCTTCTGCTTACGCTGCTCTAAAATATCCCGAATACCTTAGTGTTGTTCGGGATATTTTTTTGTCTCCAGGTTATTTTGAGGCCATGCCATAGAGGTGTTTGTGCAGCAACGCCACTATGGCATGGCCCCAAATGAATAAGAATAAACGCCTTTGAAAAGCTGACCTCAAAAATGATCAATAATATCTTGATGTATTTCCTTTTCTTCTTTGGCTAACCAGGGAAAAATATCCACACTGCTGAAAAACAAGAGTGCAACGAGAGGAAAGCCAATAGCCGCAAAAAAGAAGATCATTCCATCTGCCGGGTCATTCAGGAAACTATCAAGCATGGCCAATGCACTAACAATAAGGAATGCCAAACCGAGAATAAGCAGAACGGTCATCAGTATAGGAGCCCAGCGCCTTTTGTTTAGAAAACCTACTCCGCAGACGATAGAAGTAATTGAAATCAAGCTAAAAGCAGCAATCATCAGGAGGTCTTCGGTGCTGTGACTGTAATCAAACGAATCACCGTAGCTTGGTTGTTTTAATATTTGAGCAGTTACACCAAGGAAGATCCCTGCAATACAGAAACAAAAGACGGCCGCAATGACTTGCGCAGGAATACGATGTTTAAGCATTGTGTTGATCTTTAGGGGAGATGAACTCCTGATCTAGGACAGCATATCCGGTTTCTTCCTGTGGGTAGTTATGAAAATAAGGTAATACCCACTGTGTATTGTTGAGAAACAGTAATGCGCCGACAACCAAGCCAAGTACGGCAGCTGTAATTCCGGTGAAAATAATAGGAGCATTACTAAACCGGAAAGTATTAGAAGAAAGGACAATCAACCAAGATACACCTGCGATAATAAAACCAAATTGCATGAGATAACGTGCCCAGCGCTTATGGAACATTAACCCGAGAGCAGCGGTCATTAGAAAACCACCAATGGACAAGAAAATACAAAATCCCAAAAAGTCTTCCCAGGACCAGTTACGGAAAGAAAAAACGGTTTCCTCTAAAGAATAGTCATAACGATAGACATCGTCAATCATAATCTGCCCGGCAATGCTTAAGCTAAAGAAGCTTATTGCTAAGACAAAGCAGCTAAAGATGGTAATGGGGTGAAGTTGGTTCTTAAACAAGAGTGCGGCGTTTTTTGCGTAATACTTAAGTGGCTTAACCCCTCTAAAATGATAAAATTTCTTCATTTGCACACAATTCTGTTAAAATGTTAACGTTTTGGGTGCGAGAACATCATCATCATTTTAAATGCTTTGTGACGACAAAAGCAAAGCAACGATTGGATTTAATTATTTTTACGAGAATAATTTTCCATCTTCAAACTGCTTAACACTATTATGGATTCAAAAAAAGTATTAACCGCGGTAGTCGTGATTCTGGCCTTGGCCCTACTCGGCTCCCTTATCTGGGGTTTTGGTAAAAATTCTGATGCCAAAGAACTTCAGGCTGACAACACAGAAGTAAACGAAGCACTGGATGCTATGACTTCCTTGCGTGACAACCTCGCTCGTGAGGTAGATAGCTTAGCTGGAGAGTATGACCTCCTGGCTTCGGAAAATGTAGAATTAAATGGCCAGTTGGCAGGCACTCGTGATGAGCTGTCTAGTGCTCAGTCGGCTTTGAGCCGCGCCAAGCGTAATGCTGCTGCTGAAATCAATGAACTGCGTGCTCAGATTGAGCAATTGACCGCTGCACGTGGCGACTTGCAGGGATCAATCACAGCTTTAGAAAGCGAGAATGCTAATCTGAAGCAGCAAATGGGCATCCTGGAAACAGACTTGGCTTCTTCACGTCAGCAAAATGATGAGTTGACGACCATGGCGACTTCTATGGAAGGAGAGATCAAGAAACTGACTTACGAAAACTTTAAGGCTACCGCTTTTCAGATTACCCCACAGGTCAAAAACGGCAACCCAACCTCTAAGTCTGGCCGCGCACGCCAGATTGCTGTGAGCTTTGACGTTGCTAATGTACCAGCAGAATTCCAGGGCGTTCGTCCAATCTACTTGGTAATCACAGACGAAAAAGGTACGCCAATCCCACGTACAGATTATATTTCTACGACGGTTAGCCTCAACAATAAGCCACAGGATATTCAGGCAGTAGAGGCTCGGGAAGAAAACATCGGCGCCAGCCAGCGCATTGAGTTTACCCACAACTTGGAAGATAAGCTTGACGAAGGATACTACCGTGTTAGTATTTATACCGACATCGGCTTATTAGGTTCTTCTAACTTCCGTATGCGTTAGAAAGATTTCCCCCTAAAATAAAAGTAGTTATTACCTGCTTTGGGTACGGAATTGGTTTTCCGTACCCATTTTTTGTTTTACGCGACCTCTTCTACCTCTTCTACTTTCTCTCCGTCCTCGATGTCATCTTTCTCTACGCGTAGGTTGTCAATGATAAATTCCTGACGCTGAGGCGTGTTCTTGCCCATGTAGTAAGATAGAACTTGCTCTAGATCGGTGTTTTGGTCGATGACGACAGGGTCTAGCCGGATATTTTCGTTGATAAAATCCTTGAATTCTCCAGGGGATATCTCTCCTAGTCCTTTAAATCGGGTGACTTCGGGTTTGCCACGAAGTTCATTAATGGCATCTTGCTTCTCCTTTTCGCTATAGCAGTAGAAGGTCTTTTGCTTATCGCGCACCCGGAAGAGGGGCGTGTCCAGAATGTATAAATGGCCTTGGTAAACGAGGTCAGGGAAAAACTGGAGGAAAAAAGTAAGTAGGAGCAAGCGAATGTGCATGCCATCGACGTCGGCATCTGTAGCGATGACCACCCGGTTGTAGCGCAGATCGTCCATGCCGTCCTCGATATTGAGCGCGTGCTGGAGAAGGTTGAATTCCTCGTTTTCGTAAACGACTTTTTTGGTCAGGTTGAAGGTGTTCAGAGGCTTGCCCCTCAAACTGAATACCGCCTGGGATTGTACGTCTCTGGCCTTGGTGATGGAGCCACTAGCCGAATCTCCCTCTGTGAGGAAGATGGTGCTAGCTAAACGTAGTTCTTCGCTGGTTTTGCGGGTGCCATCACTAAAGTGAATCCTGCAGTCGCGTAGTTTTTTATTGTGAAGATTGGCTTTTTTAGCTCGCGAGTTGGCCAGTTTCTTGATACCTGCAATTTCTTCCCGTTCTCTTTTAGATTGGAGAATACGCTTTTCCAGTGCTTTCGCTGTTTCGGTATTCCTGTGGAGAAAGTTATCTAACTTCTCGTTGAGGAAATTCTTCAGGAAGGTACGCACAGTGGGGCTATCGGGGCCCATGTCGGTAGAGCCCAGCTTGGTTTTGGTTTGCGATTCAAAAATAGGATCTTCTACCTTTACACTTACTGCTGCTGTGATGGAGCCCAAAATATCACGCCGGTCATAGCTTTTGCTAAAATGCTTCTGGATGGTATCTACTACAGCTTCTTTGAAAGCATTCAAGTGAGTACCGCCTTGGGTAGTGTGTTGCCCATTTACAAAAGAATAGTAGACTTCACCGTATTGGCCACTATGGCTGAGTGCTACTTCTACATCTTCTCCTTTGAGGTGAATAATGGGATAGCGCAAATTGTCGACGTTGGTCTTGCGTTCGAGCAGGTCTAGTAGGCCGTTTTTACTAACGAGGGTCTTACCGTTGAAAAGAATCTTTAGGCCAGCATTGAGGTAGGCATAATTCCATAGCTGGTTTTCTACATAATCAGGGCGGAATTTGTACTTTTTGAAAATTTCCTCATCAGGGCGAAAGATAATAAGGGTGCCGTTTTCATCTTTGGTTTTGCTGATTTTATGGTCCTTGGTGAGGACGCCTTGGTCAAATTCGGCAATTTTTGCCTTGCCTTCACGTACTGCTTGTACCAAGAAATGACTGGAAAGTGCATTGACAGCTTTAGTACCAACCCCGTTTAGTCCTACCGATTTTTTGAAAGCTTTTGAGTCGTATTTACCACCCGTATTGATTTTCGATACACAATCGATAACCTTACCCAGTGGAATGCCACGCCCAAAATCTCGAATACTTACCTGACCTTCTTCAATTTTTACTTCGATTACTTTTCCATGCCCCATCACGTATTCGTCGATGGAGTTATCAATGACTTCTTTGACTAAAATATAAATACCATCATCTGCCGAAGAGCCATCACCAAGTTTACCGATATACATACCGGGGCGAAGGCGAATGTGTTCTTTCCAGTCTAACGAACGAATATTATCTTCGGTGTAGGATACTTCTTGTGCCATAGCGAATTGTCAGCAGCTTTTTGAGTCTGTAAAAATAAAAAGTAAGAGCTTGTTGGGGAATTATGCCCATAAAGAAAACAAAAGAAGGCGTAACGTATTAAACTATTAAGTGCCCGTGTTTTGGTATAGAAACCAATTTGCGGAAACTACAAAATTAACAAAATTGAGGTTATTTTTACAAACAATTTGTTAACAATTGTCTGTTGTTCTAATTTTTTGCGGTATGCGATACAAGAATCAATTGAATCATCCGGCGCTGCTTCCACTTTGGAAGAGCGTGGATCGTGATTGGTTTTTACAGCTTTGTGCGATTCTGTTGCTGTTGATCTTTGGTTTCTTGCTAGTCTTGTGGGGTATGCAGCCTCATCTGCTGGTATTCTTTCTGGGGGTGATGGTTGTAGCTATGGGTGGGTATCTGTGCTGGCGTCATTTTTATCAACCTTCGGCACTGGAACGACTTCAATATCGGCTTTATGATGAGCCCGGCTCGGTGGTGTGGGTATACAGTGTTGTTCATCAGCATCACCCTTTTGGTTTGCAGATCAAGGAAAGAGGCATTATGTACTTTAAATTTTCAGATGGTGACGAACAATCCGTTTATTTGCCAGCAGGCAAGATGAAGCTGATTAGCAAAGTATTGAGTAGGGCTTTACCTAATACTGTTTTTGGGTATACCAAGGAAAGAGCTGCTCAGTATAAGAAAAATCCCCGTTTTGTTGAGTAGGGGGTATTCATGGCATTCGCGTGGGGCTCTCCGCCTACGGCGGTTCAAGGGAGTGTTCAACCCATGAATCGGTTTCACGGGGGGCACTCGCTGCGCTCGTGATTTTTGGCCCCTAATAACGAGTGCCCCAAGTTTTAAGGAGAGCACTCCCACTCGCAAAGCGAGTACAAATGTGAGCGCAGCGAACACTACCGCGAGTGAAACGAGCACCACCGTGACCCCGACTTTTAGTCGGGAGAACAACACCGCGAACAACGTGAGCACCGATATGAGCGCAGCGAAACCTCTCCTATCCCGGCCATATCAACAGCGGAACGTGGGTATATTCTGCCGTTCGCTTACTTTGGCTACGGTGGAAGAGCTCCTGGAAGAAATTACGGCGGGGGCGTACCAGTACTTGTAAGTCGATATGGTACATTAAGTTAAAGGCCTCCAGCGCTTCAGTAGTATCTTCTTCTTCTGATTGATGAAAGGTAATATTTACACCCTGAAGCTGATTCTTAAATACGTCCATTAGTTCATCTAAATCCATTTCTGTACGTTCGTCGTCATTTGTGACAATGTGCAGACAGCGTAATTCAGGTTGCTGAGGCTTAAGGAAGTCTACTAATTTAAGAAGGTGCACTACATCGGCCCGGTGCAGGTCAGTTGCAAAACTAATACGATCCAGAGGTTGGTAACTAGCAGCAGCGGGTACTATTAGTACAGGCACTGTAGGATGATCGATAATATCTTTTGATACACTACTCATCCACCAAGGCTTTCCTGCTGCGCCTCGGGTACCAACAACGATTAAATCAGCCTCTTCTTCAGCCAGTTCATTAATAGTAATTCCCACAGGGCCTATTTCCACTTCTGTGGTGAGGGTGATCTCATTTTTCAACTGATCGCCCATCTTGGTGAGGGTATCCTCTGCCAGTTTTTGGAGGTTGATACGCGCGTCGTCCAATAGCTTTCTATTGATCGTAGGCACCGTTTGGGGAATCTCCAGCATTGCATCAGAAACAGGTTCTAATACATGGAGTAGTTTTACCTCGGCTTGGTATACGTCAGCTAAACGGAATGCATAAGACAATGCATTCTCAGCTGCGGGAGAAAAATCGAGGGAACAGATTATTTTTTTGATGGCAGTCATTGCTTTGGAACTTAATTGATCTTTACTAGAGACAAATTAAGCCTGAAACAACACCCGCTGAGGCTGGGTTCGTCAGTAGAAGAAGATGATTTTTGTCACTATTGGTCAATGTGCGTAAAACCCTCTTCTTCATGTTTTGATTTTCTTTATTGGTCTCGGTGGAGCAACTGTAACAGGTATTCTCCGTAACCACTCTTAAGGTACTTCTGCCCCAATCGCTCAAGCTGTTCTTGTCCAATAAAGCCCTGGCGATAAGCAACCTCTTCTATACATCCAATTTTTAATCCCTGGCGGTCTTCTATAACCTCAATAAATTGTCCTGCCTGAATTAGTGATTTGTGAGTGCCGGTATCCAACCAAGCTACTCCTCGACCGAGAACATTTACCTGGAGGTCTCCTCTTTCGAGGTAATATTTATTGATGTCGGTAATTTCGTATTCTCCCCGAGGGCTGGGTTTTAGGTTTTTAGCAATATCCACCACCTGATTATCATAGAAATACAAGCCGGGTACGGCATAGTTGCTTTTGGGCTTAGTGGGTTTTTCTTCAATCGAAATGGCTTTAAAGGCGTCATCAAAAGAAACGACACCATAGCGTTCGGGGTCTGCTACCCAGTAAGCGAACACAATGCCGCCATCAGGCTGAGAACAATTCTTTAGCTGCTCGTCAAGGCCAACACCGTAGAAAATATTATCACCTAATACCAAGGCTGCTGCATCGCCATCGATGAAGTCTTCACCAAGGACAAAGGCTTGGGCAAGTCCATTGGGCTCGTGTTGTGCTACGTAGCTAAAGTTACAACCGATAGCTGATCCATCTCCCAGTAATTTTTCGAAATTGGGTAAATCTTCGGGGGTAGAGATGATTAAAATGTCTCTTATCCCTGCCGACATGAGGGTGGAAAGGGGATAATAAATCATGGGCTTATCGTAAACAGGCATGAGTTGTTTGCTTACGGCAAGGGTCAAAGGATATAGGCGAGTACCTAAACCGCCGGCGAGAATGATTCCTTTCATTTGATGGTATTTATATGTTTTTCAAAATGCGGCTTACTTCTGTGGCTACCTTTTGGCCATTGCGTTCCAGGATGGTAAGCTGTTGTTGAACGTCTTTGGGGTTAACCTCCTTGTTCTTTAAATGGTTTTTTACAAAATCCCATAGTTTTAGATTGGCATTGATCAGAACCTGGTCACCAGAAAAACTAAGGGTCGATTTGTAGTGATGACAAAATCTATCGAGATTGATCCAGTCTTTTTGTTCATAGAGTTTTCGGGGAGCCTGGTAATTGTTTTTGAGATCTTTAAGCAAGGTTTCCAGAAGTGTTTTCATGATTCTGGGGTCTCCCCCTGACATAGTCTCAAGATAGGAAAGGTCTAGCTTACTCTTAATGGGCATATTTTTCTTTGTGCTTTTATTTAACGTATTGTGCTATCTTCTCAAAAAGCTCCTCTGGGTTAAAAGGTTTTAAAACGTAGTCATTCATACCTGCTTCAAGATACCGCTCATCTTCGGCGATTTGGGTTTGGGCTGTCATCGCCAATACTGGAGTTGTGGCGTGCTTGTCATTCAACGCAGTTCTAAGGTAACGCGTAATACTGAATCCGTCTTCGTCGGGCAGTTGAATATCCATCAAAATCAAATCAAAGGAGTTGTTTTCAAGTGCTTGTCGAGCTTGGGCACCATTTGGAGCAATGGTTATTTCTAAATCAGACCACTCTTGCTCCAGTGTTTTTTGCAAGACAATTTGATTCATAGGGTGGTCTTCAACAATAAGTATTCTCTTGGGGGCTTTGCCTGTCTGTGCAGGGGCTTGCCTTGTCGAAGCTGAAACGCCGGGGCTAGGAGGTTTTGTTTCGAGTTGTAATGGCAAATTAATCGTGAATTTTGATCCTTCTCCTAGTTTAGCGCTTACGCTAATTTGCCCCCCCATGCGCTCTATGAGTTGCTTGGCAATACTTAACCCTAGTCCTGTTCCCTCTTGCCGCTTTCCTGTAGTATAGATACGGTGAAAAGGCTGGAAAATGGCGGCTTGTTGGTCTTCTTTAATGCCGGGGCCCGTATCCTGAATGATAAATTGCACATTAATTCCTCCTGAAGGCGCCTCTTTCCAGTTGATTTGTAGGTCGACCTGGCCTTGCTCTGTGAATTTGACTGCATTCCCGAGGATATTATACAAGACTTGGCTGATCCGCTGCTTGTCTCCTTTTACGCGATGGACTAATAGAGGAGAGAGATCATAACGGAGTACTAAGCCTTTGGCAAGTGCTTTGGGCTTGAGTACATCAACGATTCTACGAATAGTTAGTGGTAGGTCAAAAGTGTCTCCCTCCATGCTTAGCGCATCGTTCTGTAAACTAGAGGTGAGTAGAATGTCATTTATTATCCCCAGTAAAAGATGAGAGGCTTCTTGTACGGAGTATACATACTCTTCTTGCTCTCTGTTTAAAGGGGTTTTTACCAATAAGTTGCTCATCCCTACGATGGCATTCATCGGAGTACGCAGCTCGTGACTGACGGTGGCGATAACTTGTTCCCGTACTCTGGCTGTTTCTTCGGATAATTGCTGGGCCAGTTGTAATTCCTCTGTTCTTTTTTGTAAGGTAATATCTTGAAGGGTGCCTACATAATAGCTTTCTTGTTCATTCCGTTTTACTCGTCGACTATTTAAAAGCACATGGACGATACTTCCATTTTTTTGCTGAAAAGGGCTGTCCTGTTGGAAAGCTAGTTGAGCAGTCTCATGGTCTTCTTGTGCTCGCAATAAATAAAAGGGGCAATCAGGTGACTGTATATCATTGTAGGTGTAAGTGCATTCACCATAGTTCATTCCCAGTATTCGATAAACTTCTTTGCTGGCGAAGAAGAAATTGTCAGAAGGTCGAAATTCCCAGTTGCCAATGCGGGCGATTTGCTGAGCCTCTTCCAGGCGCATTAAAATTTGCTTTCGTTCGATCGAGAACCGGAGTACGCGATATAGCTGAGGAGGTTCGAATTCGCCTTTTACCAGGTAGTCCTGAGCGCCAGCCCCCACTGCTCGTACGCCCTGATCGCGGTCACTTGTTCCTGTAAGGACAATAACGTTGGTGTTCGGAAAAGCATCAATTAGCCGTAAGAGGGTGTCAATGCCTTTGCTGTCGGGAAGACTGAGGTCCAATAAAACGGCATCAAAATCCTTCTCTCCATTTAATTGCTCTAGGCCTTGGGCAAGAGTGGCGGCAATGGTAGTTTCACAATCCTGTTCAGGGTTAGCAGAAAGCAATACGCTGACCAGACCTGCATAACTAGCTTCGTCTTCGATCAATAATACTTGCACCATCGCTCGTTTATCAAGCAAAGGTTGCCGTAAAGAACGTTGTGTAAGCTTATTGTTCATGGTTTCTAGTCTGCTACAACCTCGGCAGGGCCAGCGTCGGTCGCGGGTATAAAAACGAATTGGGCGTTGCCTTCGTGCCAAACCAGACAGCAAATAGCACCTTCATTCGTCTTGTATACGGAAGAAAAGCGCTCAACGTTCTCCATAGCGACCACTTTTTTTGCAGCAAGCTCTTCTAAGGTAGAAGCATTAATAGACCAGCCCTTTGTTGGTGCCTCGGCAGCTACCACAGGTATACCCAGCCCAGCGGCTTCTTCTTCCTGGTAAACAACGAAAACAGGATAATTAGAAATATCTTGATCTCTAATGCTATTAGCCGTTTTTACCAAGAGTAATAAATAGGGGTGTAATTGCTTTTTTAAACCGTGTAAACCTTTCTCACTCAACATAAGCAGTCTTTAGGGTTTTGATTCCCAATGGCTGCAAGATACAGACTATTTCCCTTACTAGCGTTTTACCAATAGGGCTACATTCTCTACGTGAGAGGTGTGTGGGAACATATCTACGGGCCGCATTTTCTCTATGCGATAAATCTCGTCTAATAATTGCAAGTCACGGGCTTGGGTAGCAGGATTGCAACTCACGTACACCAATTTTGGAGCAGCAAGCTGAATCAGCATTTGTACTACTTTAGGGTGCATCCCTGCCCTGGGGGGGTCGGTGATCAAAACATCAGGGGTGCCGTGTTCTTCGGCAAATTCATCCGTAAGGATATCTTTTACATCACCTGCATAAAAGCGAGCATTTTCAATGTTGTTGAGTTCTGCGTTAGTTTTTGCATCATCAATAGCAGCGGCAATTTCTTCGATCCCTACGATCTGTCGGCATTTTTTAGCCAAGTAAAGACCTATACTGCCGATGCCCGTATAGAGGTCATAAACATTTTCTTCCCCGGTAAGATCAGCAAATTCGGCGACGATATCAAAAAGTCGAGTAGCCTGACCTGTATTGGTCTGAAAAAAAGACTTTGGACCAATACGGCAGCGAATATGGCCGAGGGCTTCCTCTATATAAGGTGTACCCTGAAAGAGCTGCATCTCCAAGTCCATCAAGTATTCGTTGACTTTAGAGTTGATGCAGTAGAAAAGGCTGGTGATTTCAGGAAGTTTAGCTTGTACGGCAGTTAGAAAAGATTGAATAGCATCTTTGTCATCAACGTAGAAAGCGACTAGAACCATGGTTTGGCCTAGGCTACTGGTACGAATCATCAATTGGCGCAGTGAGCCGGTACGTTCCCGCATGTCGAAAAAGGGGAAGTCCATTTCTATAGCCAGCTCTCTAATGCCATTTCGGATAGCATTCGAGGGGTCACCCTGAAGATAGCAGTGGTCGATTTGTATCAGCTTGTCGTAAGCTCCCGGGCGGTGGAAGCCCACAACCTCCGACATTTGGGAGATGCTTTCATCTTTGACTTCTTCTTCCGTCAACCAACGGCGGTTTGCACAGCCAAATTCGAGCTTGTTTCGGTAGTAGGTCGTTTTTTCTCCGCCTAAAATAGGCTGCTTCTCTGCTACTTCAACTTTGCCGATCCGTTGAATAGTGTCGTAAACACCTTGTTCTTTGTGTTGTAATTGAGCAGCGTAATCTACGTGCTGCCACTTACAGCCTCCACAAACGCCAAAATGAGCACAGAAGGGCTCAACACGATCGTCTGACTTTTTGTGGAAATGGTTGGGTCTACCCCAAAGAACGCCTTTGCGCTTTTTGAAAATCTGGACATCGGCTATATCTCCTGGAGCAGCGCCTTCTGCAAAGACGACCTTGCCTTCCGGATCTCGGCCCACACAACGACCTTTATCGGCCATACTTGTGAAGGTTACGTTGTACAATACTTCAGGATATCTCTTGCGGCGTGCCATAATTTTCGAATTAGAGCGCAAAGCTAAGCATAATGTAGGATAGAATACAGATCGCCTTAAGAAATCCGTGGCCCGTCAAGTAGAGTAGGATAAAACACAGATGGCATAGGGTTACTTACTGTGATATAACTGCTCCAGTTGCGTATGTAGCCGCTGTACCAACAGTTGTGTAATTCTCCGATTGATTTCGGCTTCGTTCTTTAGATAAAAGTCAAGTTCTTCTTTCGTGAATTGCCCTACGATGATGCCAAAGAGTAACCCTCGCAAGCGATTATCTTTGCCAATGCTGTGTTGAACCTGCTGTTTTTGCTGAGCATTGTCCATTGTTGCAAACCTAATCTTCCGCTTGACGAAAAAATGACTGGTGATAGACAGGAATAACTCATTCTGAAGCTTTAAAACAGGTCTTAAAGTCTGATGCAAGAAAGCTTCTGCTGGATGATCAGCGGGGAGGCTTTCAATGTGTGGCCGTATTTGGAGGCGAGGGTCTGGAGACATAGTGTTTTTTTTTGTTAAAGGGATACTCGGCGATTGTATCGCCACTTGGAGTAGAAGGTAGATGTGAGTGTTTACAAACTCACATCTACCTCTTCACTTTCCAGTGCGAGGATAGAAAACACGCACTGATGTACATTGTTCAGCGCCTGACGAGCGACGAAACGTTCCATTGCCTCAATCCCGAGAGCAAATTCCCGCTCGGCGAGGCTACGCTTCTTTTTGATATGCCGTTGACGCAAGCGTACCATATTGTCAGGTAGGGTGTAATCTGGTCCATAGATGATCCTTAAATACTCCCGACCTCTGACTTTCAAGGCGGGCTGTACCAGTGAGTTCTTTTGTCTGGCTACAAAAGAAGCAGGTTTTACGACCATCCCTTCTCCACCAGTGGTGGTGAGACCAAGCCACCATTCGGTAGTGGCCTGAATGTCTTCTTCATTGTCAAGATCTACCCAGCGGTGATTAGTAGCGACTAAGCAAGGTTCCTCCTTACTACAAAAAGTGCCTAACTCTTGCAGGTGCCAAGCGTGATCCTTGTCGGTATGAACCTGGCCTTCGGTCGCTAGCAAGTGGAAAGGAGCAATCCGTAAATCCTCCGGCCCAGCTGCGTTCCAACAGTAATGGCGATAAGCTTGGCGGAATTTTAGAATATTCTCTTGGCGTTGAGAAAGCCGTTCTTTTAGTGGGCTTAATTCCGGCAGCCTGAGTAGGGCGTTATCTACGGTCACTTGCGCTGCTGTTAGGGAAAGGTCGCCCGCAGTGGCAGTAGCAGCATACTGGGTTTTAAGCAACTGACTGGCTTTTGCCGACCAGGGCATCAGTTCGGCATCCAGCAAGACCCAGTCGGTCTGGTGGCGTTCCCAAAAACCACTCCTGCTTAGTTGGTTGCTGATTCTGGTGAGTAAAGTCTGTTCTGTAGTGGAATCACTGAAGAATTTTCTTCCCGTACGGGTGATGATCCAACCCAAGCCTTTCTCTACACCAAATCGTTCCGTAAGCGCTGCCGCTGTTTTTCCTACCGTAATAACGGCCCTTGAGCCCATGTGCTTTTCTTGGCAAACAACTCGATTCAACCCTTGCTTACGATAGTAATCAAAAGCTTCTTTGGGGTGTTCCAAAAAGTCCGGTAGGCTACTGGTTTTTACTGGCGACATAGTTGGCGGTAAGTAAATCAACTGACGTGGATCAACAGCAAATCGACTCATCGTTTCCAGTGCTCGAATGGCCTGGTTTGCTGGTATCAGAATTTTAGTACATAAACGTGTTGCAATGGTTTTTCTTCCTAGTACATCGGCTGCTTTCAGGGTAGTACTGTTATTCGTAGCTGGTGGCTGAAAAGGCCGACTGCTATGGGCGTAGGTTTCCAGCGCCGGAACCTGGACGATCTCGTTTTCCGGATAACGCAATGCCGTGAGTGTACCTCCGAATACACAGCCAGTATCCAGGCACATGGTTTGGTTGAACCACTGTGGTTGGCTTACGGGGGTGTGCCCATAAACTATTTTTGCCTTTCCCTGGTAGTCTTGTGCCCATGGGTAGCGCTCCGGAAGTCCGTGCTCGTCTGTTTTGCCAGTAGTTTTGCCATAAAGGCAAAAAGAACGTACTGCATTACCTTCTCGCCCGTGCATCGATTCTTCTAAACCTGCGTGAACAACCAAGAGTTTACCATAGTCTAGCTCTAAATGCAGAGGGAGTTGCTGCAAGAACTGTAGCACTTCCTGTTGGAATTCAGGGGTGGTGGCCGACAGTTGCTCTAAAGTCATTTCCAAGCCATGAGCTATTTTTACTTGACGGCCCTCGAGGTGCCTTTTTAGTTTATCGTCATGGTTGCCAGGTACACAAAAAGCTTGCTCTTGAGCGACCATTTGCATGGCCAACTTAAGCACTTTGTGGCTTGCTGGCCCACGGTCGACCAAGTCACCAACAAAGATGATTTTTCTGCCTGGTGGCGTGCTGATATCGAAATCGCCAGTAGCGGTTTCTTCTACTTGGTAGCCGAGTTTGTTCAATAAGGCAAGCAATTCTTCGAAACAACCGTGTACGTCGCCAATGATGTCAAACGGCCCGGTAAAGGTTTTATAATCACTGGGCATGGGATGATAAGTGATACTTGTTTCTTTCCCTTCCGGTAATAGCCAATACTGGCGGAAACCTTCTCTACGCAACTGCCGAACAGCTTGCCTTGCTCGCTGATGCTGGTTGACAATTACTCGAACGGGTAGCTGACGATCCGGGCGTTGCTGATTACGCGTTTTTAGTGTTTTTAAGTCAGGTTGTAGAACAATAGCGTAGGTACTCAGGTGGTATTCGTGGGCGATTCTTACTAGTGCTTTCCTTCCCTCCATGTCAAGGTTAGTAGCATCAATGATCGTGAATAAGCCTCTTTCCAGCCGCTTGCGAACAATCAGGTACAATACTTCAAAGGTTGCTTGATTGGCATCCAGTACTTGTTCGTTGTTGGCAACCATTGCCCGACACTGGTCGGAAGACAGGATGGCTGCTGAGTTAAAGTGGCTTTTAGCAAAAGTAGACTTCCCTGCTGAGCTGGCACCTACTAATAAAACGAGGCCCTTTTCCGGGAGGTTTATGTTGATTGAAGTATTCATTGGTATAAATTAATGCTAAGTTGTAATCGATTAGATTTTAGTAAAAACGGCCATTTGCGAAGGTGCTCCATGTATGGGGTGTTCTTCGCCAAGAGGATATAGCTCGTAGCTGTAGCCATGCCGTTGAGCAGTTTGCTTTGCCCAGTTCCGAAAGGTTTTTCGGTCCCATTCAAAGCGGTGGTCAGCATGGCGAAAAATACCTGCTGCCAAGTTTGGAAAAAGCGTATTGTATTCTACGTTCGGCGTTGTGACAATGACCATGCCCGGTTGAGCTGCGCCAAATACAACATCCTCCAGAGCGGGGAGTCGCTCCGGCTCGAGGTGTTCAATAACCTCTACCAGTAAGGCTGCATCATAATCATGAAAGCGTTCGTCTTCGTAAGTCAGAGCTGCGTGAATGAGCCCTGTGCGAGGGTCTGGTTCTTGATTTTGGCGGTGGTCCAAGTTTAATCTCCGTGCAGCTATATACAATGCTTCCGTTGAAACATCGGCACCTGTCAGGCGGGTGAAAGAAGTTTCTTGTTGGAGGCGTTGTAACAGTTTGCCGGAGCTGCATCCCAAGTCGAGGATCGTTTTTGCGCCTTTTTTTAAAAGCACTTGAGTGACGCGCTCGTGGCGTAATTGATGTAAGGTTAATGATTCTTTTTCCGTGTTGCCGGTAGTTTTCTCAGATTCTTCTATTGATGGTTGAAGCACGTTTTGGACAGCTTTCTGATAGCTTTTTTTATAGCTAAAATACCGGCGGGTGATCAAATTGCTTTCGGGATGATCTTCCAGCCATTGACTGGCTTTGCTGAGTAATTTGCTAACCTCATCCTGTTTGAAATAATAATGCTTTTGGTTGTCGAGAACAGGGAGCAGTATATAAAGGTGTTGGAGTACCTGCTGGACGGTGTTTTTTGTACGCAAGTGAAGGTGGTAGTAAGGGCTGTTGCCCCAGTCGGGGAAGTTTTTGTCGAGCAACACTTGTTCGTAGTTGCATGTGTAACCCAGGGGAGAAAATAAACTTTCAAGTAAACCCGTGCCTCCTTTTACGCAAACGGCAGCAAGTTCCACATCAATATCCCATATTTGGTCGATCAGTTGCGGTTTAAATTTGCAGGTACCATTGAGTGCACTGGAATAGACCTTTGAAATTGCAGTGGTAAATAGGGAAGAGGTAACGTAAGCCCGGTCATTGACGTACTGATCTAGGCCAGCTTTGACGTTGGCATTGCGGCCAAAATGATCACGACGACTTTGGCGCATTTCCTGTGTGGTATCGATATCCATCAGTAGTGTAGCAGTGCAGCTTGTGGCATTTGCCTCGGGAAAAAAAATATGGGCTAGGCCAAAATTGAGCTCCTTGGTTTGGTATTTGTCAGGGTGTTTACCTAACAGATAGCCTAGTTGGGTAGCTTCAGGCCCTTTAACGGTAATGTTGAGTAACATTTTTTGACTTTATCTTTTGTTCTGAGACAAAATTGAAGCCTTACTACGCAGGGGGCTTGCGCAGTAAAATTTTTTTTCGGATTTTTAAGAGAAAAATGGCGCTCAATCGATTAGCTCTTATTCGTTACCGCACTATTGACAAATGCCTGCGTAACCGATCACGCCGTTGGACATTGGATGACTTGATGGAGGCATGCTCGGAGGTTCTCTATGAATACGAAGGTTCTGATCGTCCGGTAAGTCGTCGCACCATACAGTATGATTTGCAAATGATGCGCTCAGATAAACTAGGCTACGAAGCACCCATTGTGGTAGAGAAACGAAAATATTACACTTACGCTGATCCCGACTATGGCATTTTACAAGGGCCTTTGAGTACGGCAGATTTAGAACAACTAGGGGAGGCGGTGTCTGTGCTTAAGCAGTTTCAAGGTTTTGGCCATCTCCAGGAGTTGGGTGGCTTGGTGCAAAAATTGGAAGACAAGGTCAGTACGGCCGATTCAAAACAGCCTATTGCCATTATGCTGGAAAGCAATGAGGGGCTACGCGGATTGGAGCACCTGGAGGAGCTTTACCGCGCTGTTCGGCAACAACGAGTAGTACGATTAACTTATCAGTCGTTTAAAGCCAAACAGCCAGGCTTGGTCGTGTTGAATCCTTTGCTGCTACGTGAGTTTAACAATCGTTGGTTTTTATTAGCAACCAAGGAACGGGAAACACGAATTCTTAGTTTTGCGCTTGACCGTATACAGGGAGTTACCTTTCCAGGTCTTCCTTTTATCCCTTTGCCTAATTTTGATCCCGAAGCCTATTACAAGAATGTAGTGGGCGTAACGGTGAACACCTACCGGATAACCAAGATACGTCTTTGGCTTGATGCACAAAATGCACCTTACGTGCTAACCAAACCCTTGCATCCTTCGCAGGTGGTAGAAGAAGGGTACGATGATGGTAGTGCTGTCGTTAATATTTGGGTGATCCCAAATTTTGAATTGGAAAGGCTGCTGCTCGGGTTTGGTCCTGGGTTGCGCGTGCTTTCACCAAACAGAATACGGCGCAGGATTAGACGGCTGATCAAGACTGCTTTGGCAGGGTATGAAAAATCGATGGATGAATAACTATTTTCAGTAGTATAACCTAAATTCAAAAGCCAGCAACCTATCCCCCCATTTTATCAATCTGCTCCAAAAGCCAGGGGCGATCAGTGAGGGGGCTAGCTTCTTCTATTTCTTTCCGGAGGGTTACTCTTTTTTCCTTGTCAAACGGATTGATCCGTACCAACTTCTTGGTGTATTTTAGCATGTTTTGGAATACATCTTTATGGTAGCCGATGACTTTCTTGCGTTTGAGGTAAACCTTCATACTCTCTAATAGTGATTCGAGGGCATCTTGTTCGTCTTCTTCGTAATAAATTTTCAAAAGCATGGTTTTTGCATTCATGCTGATGAGGATATCGTTGGAGTCGAAATAAAGGAGTAGTTGCTGAGCACGAGAGTAGTTGCCTAATTCAAAAGCTAGTTTGGCTTCACAAAAATCACGGAAGACTTTCTGATATTCTGGTTCGAGATAATGGGTGTATTCTTTGATTACATTTTCTACCCAGTCGAAAGCTTTGAAGCGCAATGCAATCATAATCGCATTAAGGTAGGTGCGACGTGAAAGAACGTCGTTCTCCAGAATGATTTTACTTTCAAAAGTGTCTTGGTAGATTTCGAAGAGTTCTCGTTGGAAATTAGTCGCTCCTTTGTTGATACGCTGAATGCAATAATTTAGTTTCATTAAGTAAATGTCTCGCTGCTCGCTTTCTCCGAAAACATCCAGGTGTTCCTGGAGTGTAGATTTAAGAGAGAAGTAGTATTCGTCGCTGTCCTCGTCTTTTCGTTGTACGAGATAACCGTAGTAATAAATGGCAATAGCAGGGTAGTCGAGTAAACTGGGCTCGGTTTCTACGGTTTTTATTACCTCTTCGAAAAATTTGCTTTCATAAGTCGTGCGAAAAACTTGCTGGTGAGAAAGTGCAAGGCATGCATATTTCAGTTTTTCAGCAATAAAAAGGGTGTCAAAAGCATTTATGCACTCCTGTAAATGGATATCTTTTGTCCGATCGATTCCACCTAATAAGGAGGAGTGTTCATCATATAGCGCGAAAGAATGCTTGAGTCCTGAATTGTCAAGAAGTTGGCTACCCAACCCTTGACGCTTCATTGCCTTGAATTTATTTTGAAAAACTTTGGGTACGTTTCGCTTACGCAAGGCTTTTAAGTAAGCTACGGAGTAAGCAAATTCATCCCGTTCAATTTCTTTATACGCAATAAACTGCTCCAGTTGTTTGTAGAGGAAATGCACGGTTTGTCGGAACTTAGCATCGTCATAGCTCTCCTTCGGGAAGAGTTTTCGGTAAATTCGTTCCTTGAGTAAGAATTTTTCTTCTGCTAAATGCTGTCCGGCGGTCAGGTATTGGAACAAATCAATGACATCCTTACGTTGGTTAAAGAAGGGAGAAGCCAGCCATTTAGTGAATTCTCGGCATTCTTTTTTATCAAGTGTTTTTAAAACCGGAATAATTGTAGAATTTTTCATAAAAAAATGGCTAAAAATAATAAACAATCAAGTATAATGCAATCAACTGTTTTTCAGTTATTTAATTATAATTATGCGCTATAAAAGTACGATTTTTTTCAACAAAACAACTTTTTTGTCCTTGTTTTCGTTTCAACAATGGGGCACATTTGTAATGTCAACAGAAGCAAACGACCTAATTCAAGCGCTAATGAAACGAGCAAAGGCTCATCGACTACTTAATATAGTGCAAAGCTTCGCAATAGCTTTGTTACTTGTTTTATCTGGTCAGTCGGCTTTAGCGCAAGGATGGGAAGCGACTTTTGGAGGTGATAACGAAGACTACGGTACCGCTATTCTCCAAATGATCGATGAAGGCTATGTTGCAGTAGGCTATAGTGAGTCGTTTGGCAGCGACAATGATTTTGACATTTATTTAGTTCGCACCGATGTAGATGGTACTCCATTATGGGAAAGAATCTATGATGAAGGCTATATCGAGCATGCTTACGATATCATTCTACTAGATGACGGTGACCTCCTGATTTTAGGAGATATCAACGAAGCAAATGGTAGCGCCGCAGGAACACCTAGCGAAGTATACCTTTTAAGGGTTAATCCTTTAGGCGAGGTTAGATCATCTATTCGTTTCGAGAATAACGGTTTCTTCCAGAGTGGCCGGGAAATTATTCGTACCAACGATGGCGGTTATGCTATCATTGGATCGAGTGCCAACCCAGCGATGGATCAGTCAGATATTTTGATGATCAAACTGGATGCCAATGCAGAGGAACAGTGGCGCCGCATTTACGGCACTCCTTATCCTGATGCAGGCCAAGGAATTGTCGAAATCAATGGCGGTTATGCAATTGCTGCGAACGTAAAAAATGGCGGAAATTTTCCAGACAATGATGTTGCCATTTATCGCTTAGATGCTGCGGGGAATCAAATAGCCGCGCGTTTCTACGGAGATGGACAGGAAAATAATGAGGATGTTAATGATTTAATCAAGACCCAAGACGGTAACCTTTTACTGGTTGGTTCTTCGAATAACTTCAATAACACTTATATTATAAAGAGTGATCTCAACGGAGATACACTTTGGACACGTGAACTTGAGGTTAGCCTCTTCGGAGAGGAATTGTACGGTGTGACGGAGTTGGAAGATGGTAGTATTGTTGCTACCGGTTATTCTGAACTCAACGAAAGTACACCGGAGATTTTGTTGCTTAAAATGTCTCCAACGGGAGAATTGGTTTGGCAGCGTAATCTTAGCGAGGAATTTTCCGATTGGCGATTCGGACTCGATGTAGTAGAAACTATTGACAAAGGCTTTATTATAGCTGGACACAATAGTCTCAGCCAAGGTTTCATCAATGATCTGAGTATAATCAGAGTAGATGGCGAAGGCAATTACTTTACGAATCTGATACAAGGCAAAGTATTCTGGTCGCAGGATGGTTGTAATCCTTTCGAGGATGGAGACACTCCGCTGAAAGATTGGCTAGTAGAAGTTGATGGAAACAATGGCCGCTTTATCGGTACTACTGATGAGCAAGGACATTACCGCATCCCGGTAGACATCGGCAACTACACTGTAAGCCTTTTACCTAAGAATAATGCTTGGAACATTTGCTCACCCGCAAGTTTTCCCGTCAGTTTCACGGCCAGTTATGACTCTTTGGTTTACAATTTTCCGGTACGAAGCATTCCGGATGCTTGTCCTGTTCTCAGTGTTGAAACAGGAGTCGGACCACTGCAAGCTTGTACTCAGGTAGATTACCTGGTAGAATATTGCAACGATGGTTCTGCAACAGCAGCCGATGCTTATGTGGAAATCTTCCTGGACGAAGAACTCACTTATGTGACGGCCAGCGTAGATACTTCACTGGAAACAAGTAACTCCATTATAGTAAGGCTTGGCGATCTCGCTCCGCTTACTTGTGGAAGCTTTACCATCACGGTAGATGTTGCTTGTGAAGATGTTGAAAATTTACAATCAGTGATTGTAAGTACAAACATCTATCCTAATGAATACTGCGGTCCGATTGATCCCAATTGGGACATGTCGAGCATCGAAGTAACCGGACGTTGCGAAGGAAGCGACATTATTTTTACTGCTCGTAACGTAGGAGATGCTCCTACTGATGGCACACAAAATTTTGTCATCATCGAGGATCAGTTACTTTTCCGAGATGGAACAGTGCCTACGCTTGATCCTGATGAAGAGGAACCAATTGGTGATCCAATTCCGGCAAGCATGCTAGGTGCTACTTACCGCTTAATTGTAGAGCAAGTTGAAGGCCACCCAGGTAACAATTATCCCACAGTAGTGGTTGAGGGTTGTACGCTGGAAGGCGAAGGAGGATACACAACGGGTCAAGTGACCCAGTTTCCTGAAAACGATCAGGATCCTTATGTTGACATAGATGTGCAAGAAATTTTAAACACTTTCGGTACGGCGAACTTATTAATCGGCCATCCCAAAGGCTATCAGGATTCGATCATTACGACGAACACCGATATTGAATACACAGTTTTATTCGCCAATACCGAAAGTGATACTTTAAATCGCTTGGTGATTCGGGATACACTTCCCGAGGAATTAGATTTAGCCACTTTGGCTGCAGGACCCGCAAGTCATCCCTATACTTTTGAAATTTACAACAGCGGAGTTCTTAAAATCACCTTTAACGATTTAAACTTGCTTCCAGCAGACGGCAGCGGATCGGAGATCGATTCCAGGGGTTACGTAAAGTTCACTTTATCCCAAAAACCCAACTTGCCACTTGGAACGGTTATTGAAAATCGTGCTGCCGTCTACTTTGATTACGTTGCTCCGGATATTACCAACAGCATCCGTTATTCACTTGCCTGCGAAGATTTCCTTGTTGAAGGATGTTTAGCAGTCGAACTAACGGAACCGCCGGTAAGAGAAGGACTCAATATACGGGTTCAGCCGAACCCTTTCCATTCATCAGCCATCATCACTATCGATGACTGTGAATGCAACCAGCTGGAGATGGTTCTCCGTGATGTCGCCGGGCGTGAAATGCGTCGGGAGAAATTCAACGGAACTAGCTTCACTTTACAACGAGATAATTTGCCTGCAGGCTTATATTTCCTGGAAATATACACCGACAAGCAGATTCTTCAGACAGGTAAGTTACTAGTCCAATAGCGGTCTAGTAGGCATAATCCCAAAAGTTTTTGAAACGGTTCCCCGCTACGGCGGGGAACCAACCCAACAAGAAGGTAATTATTTTAATATAAACACCCTGTGTGACAAAGCTTTAGAAAGTACGTCTAACAGAGTGACCAAAGAATTTTAGGTCGTCTTTTTTTCATGAGATTATGATTTGTTGTGGAGCCGCCCCATTTGGGCGGCTCACTTTTTTTGTACCTACGTAATATTGCGCAAAAGACAAAATGCGCTTCTCTTTAGGTTTTTCAAATAGTTAAAACACTTGAAGTGAATCGTTTATTCAACTATTATGAAAAACAGAATCGCATTTTATTTTCGTGCTGTTCTTATTTAATTCCAGCAGGAATGTTTTACAAATAAAGTTACCTTCAATAGGGTACTTTTGCAGAGAAATAATAACCTGCAAGTATGAGTACTTTAAACATCCGCCCCGTCGTAGCAGCAGATATTCCTCGGTTAAAAGCAGTAATTGCTACCAGCGATCTTTTTCCACCTGATTTACTTGATGATATGATTACGCCTTATTTGGCTGGCAAAGATGAAAGTATCTGGCTCACTGGCGAAGAAGACCATCCAACCTTCGTTGCTTTCTGTGCCCCAGAGCAAATGACAGAAGGTACCTGGAATCTCTATCTTATTGCGGTTTACTCAGGATTACAAAGCAAAGGCTATGGCCGGCAGGTTATGGCTTATCTCGAAAACCTCCTCGCCGAGCAAGGGGCACGAGTGCTTTTAGTAGAAACCTCAGGCTTGCCAGAATTTGAACGTACCCGTTCGTTTTATCATCAGTGTAGCTATACAGAAGAGGCTCGAATTAGGGATTTCTATAAGGAGGAAGAGGACAAAGTTGTATTCTGGAAATCACTTCAGGAGAGGTAATAAAAAATCCCGAATGCCGGCTGTTGCTAGCATTCGGGATTTTTCCGAAAGTTGTTAAGACAAGGGGAGCTTAGTTACGATCATTGATCGCCACTCGCTCCAACTCAATTACATCGTGCATGATAGAAAGCACTTCGTTAATATAGACATCCTTAGAAACAGCTTTTAAGAAGTCCTCGTTTCTTGCCTTCTTGCTTTCGTCGGCCTCGAAGATTGGGAGATCTACGTCTAGGTTACGAGCGCTAGTGATCACCACTTTGTCGAAGAGATTTTTAAAGCGTTCTGCATCTGCGGTACGAGCAGCTTCCAGGTTTTGGTAGGCTTCTAGGTCAAGAGGGTAAGCTGTAAGGTCGCGCAATTTCTGCATGCGAGCTGCATTGGCTTGTACTTTACTGAATATCTCATTACTGGCTACTCTTGCCTTGCTACGCGCCTCGATCTGCTCCATGTGGGTCATGTTAAGAACCTTCTGGTCATAATCTACAGCAGCGATCTCTGTCCAAGGCATGGGGTATTCCTGCTCTTTTTCGCCTGTTTGAATATAGGCATAATTGTCAGGTAAAATGATATCAGGCGTTACACCACGCAGTTGGGTAGAGCCACCATCAATGCGGTAAAACTTCTGCGTAGTCAATTTAACTTGTCCAAGTGGCTTGACATCTTCAAAGCCGCGAAGGGTGCGGTCTAAGTCAATAAAGCGCTGGACAGTTCCTTTACCAAAGGTAGAGTTGCTACCTACGATAACGGCACGACCATAATCCTGTAGAGCTGCTGCAAGAATTTCGCTAGCACTGGCGCTAAAGTTGTTAACCATAACTACCAATGGTCCGTCATATTGAACTTGTGGATCAACATCCATCAATACTTCTGGCTCGTAATCGCGAGACTTTACCTGAACAACAGGTCCGCTTTCGATGAAGAAACCAGACATTTTGACTACGTCGCGTAGGCTGCCTCCTCCATTGTTACGCAGATCAAGAACGATACCGTCAACGCCAACGTTTTTGAGTTTTTCAATCTCTTTCTCAACATCGTCAGCACAGTGGCGGCCATTACGATCCTGGAAGTCAGCGTAGAAGCTAGGTAAAGAAATGTAACCGATTTTTTCACCTGGAGCTTGTCCGTCGATAATGAGAGATTTAGCAAAACTTTCGTCTAAAATCACGATATCACGAGTGATAATGATTTCTTTTTCAGAGCCATCTACTTTTTTGACGGTTAGGATAACCTTGGTGTCCTTGCTGCCGCGAATTTGTGAAACGACGTCATCTATTACCATGCCTTTGATATCAACAGGAGCTTCTCCTTCTTGAGCAACTTTTGTGATGATATCATTCGCTTCCAATTCTTTGCCTTTCCAAGCAGGGCCTCCTACGACTATCTCAGTGACTTTGGTGTAGTCTCCTTCTGTCAGCAGGCGAGCGCCGATCCCCTCAAGTTTGCCACTAAAGCGGATATCAAAGTTTTCCTTGTCAATTGGCTTGTAGTAATTGGTGTGTGGGTCGAATACACCTGTAAAGGCATTAAAATATTGGCTCATCCGATCTTCGCGATCTAGTTTGATCAAACGATCAAACCAGCGGTCGAACATGGTCAAAACATCTGCTCGTGCATCTGCTTCCAACTCCGTTGCTGTTTTTCCAGCCAATTCTTCATCGCCTTTTTCTTGCTTGTCTATCGCTTCAGCGTACCGATCAAGTGTTTCATACTTGAGGTATTGGTGCCAATATTGCCATAGTTCTTTCTCGTCGCTTGAATAGGCGCGTTTTTCGCCATCAAGCTCTACTGATTCTCCACCGGCAAAATCAAATGGTGTAGCAAGGATATCTTTGTAATAGCCTTGAGCACGTACCAGTGCTTTTTCCATCAACTCTTGGCTGAGGTTGAAGAAAGTGAAATCGCTGGCATTAACCTGGTCGTCAATTTCGTGACGGTAGCGTTCTAGTTGGGCTACCTCTTTGGCTGTCAGGAAGCGTTTGCCACCATCAATGCCATCTAGATACAGGTCATAAATTTTTTCAGAGAAACTGTCATCAATGTCCTGGGGACTGTAATGATAACGCTCCATGCTTTTCACCAAAGTCTGTAAGAGAACGGCTTCTTTTTGCTCGTCGCTCAACTGTGGATACATAAATGCAGCGAGCATTAATACCGCTGCGAGCGAAAAGAAAATTGATTTTTTGAAATTCATATAACTGTATTTTGTCGGATCTACTTCTTGAGACGATTAGCAGTTCAAAAAGACACTGCTGTAATCTTTTGTAATTAACAAATATGTATCTTAAAAATTGTGTAAATGGGCAGTTAGCTATAACTAATGATGTCAAAAATAGCAGATTTGCATCGAATGTTACATTAGTTGGACTATTGAGTTACTCCAAGTAAATACCTTATTTGTTAATGAATGGTTTTCCAAAACCGTGCCAAAGCTCAATTTTAACGCTTATTTGACGAAGTCTGCTTATCTTTACCCCTGTAATTGGGCAGCAAGTCTGCAACTTGCCCATTCTGCTTTAGCAGAAATTAGCTTAACTACAGAAAAATAACATGTTTAAACGATTACACAACCTCGTCAATAACGACGAGCTGAAGCGCCGTATGGAAACCTCTGAGGAGGCGCGCACCACTCTTTCCTTTTATCAGTACCATCAAATCGAAGACCCGCTGGCTTTTCGCGACCAACTTTTTAGGGATTGGTCAAAGCTTGGGGTGTTTGGACGAATCTATGTAGCCAAGGAAGGTATCAATGGTCAAATATCTGTACCTACGGATAACTTTGAGACCTTCAAAGTAGCCATGTTTAGTATCCCGTTCCTGAACGGTATTCGCCTGAACATTGCGATTGATGACGATGGTAAGTCCTTTTACAAGTTAAAGATCAAAGTCCGCGACAAAATCGTTGCCGACGGCCTTAATGATGAGACCTTCGATGTTACCAAACGTGGTAAGCACCTCTCTGCACGAGAAGTGAATGAACTGATGGACAAGGAGGAGACCATTGTGGTAGATATGCGCAACCATTACGAAAGCGAGGTCGGGTATTTTAAAGGCGCTGTCCGTCCTGATGTAGAAACCTTCCGGGAAGCACTGCCCTTAGTCGAAGAGATGTTTGAGGATGCCAAGGACAAGCCGATCATCATGTACTGTACAGGTGGTATTCGTTGTGAAAAAGCCAGCGCCTATTATATGCACAAAGGCTTTGAAGCGGTTCATATGATCGATGGCGGCATCATTGAATATGCGCGGCAATGTGAAGAAGAAGGTTTAGAAAACCAGTTCTTAGGGAAGAATTTCGTTTTTGACGAACGTCTTGGAGAGCGCATTTCAGAAGAGATCGTTTCAAAATGCCATCAGTGTGGCAAACCCAGTGATACGCACAACAACTGTGTGAATACCGCTTGTCACATTCTTTTTATTCAATGTGAAGAATGTGCAGAGAGAAATCAAAGCTGTTGTTCCAGTGAATGCATCGATTTTATCTCCCTTCCGGAAGAAGAGCAGGAGCGTCTGCGGCCAACGATGAGTTTTAATGGCACCAAGTTTGGCAAAGGGCGCTATAAAGCCAATCGCCAGAGTGATCCTATGATTTAGGAAGACTATTTAAACGCTAACTCTGAATAAGATGGGGAAATTGTTGTTAGGTATTTGCCTTCTATTGTCAGTCATTACAGATGCTACTGCACAAGATGATCTCTTGTTGCAACGTTTCGGCTACTTTAGTTACACTATTCCCTTTGAAGGGGATTCGTTGACCTACTACATGGGGGGAGGTACGCGGGATCGTGACCCTGAAAAATTGGTCCTTTTTCTCCAAGGGTCAATGCCGAAACCATTACTTGTGGTAGAAAACGACGGTAGTGTGGTTGCTAATATTCCTATATCTCCAATGGATTATGCCGCAGAATACTATTTCTGTGTTGTTCCAAAGCCAGGGATTCCTCCTGTTGTCAAAAGAGAGGAACTGGACGAATTAGGCATGTATCTGGATCAGGGTACGGGTGAGATGATAGCGGCGTATCAGGAAAGAAACTATTTGGATTATTATGTACGTAGCAGAGAAGCAGTGCTGCAAGATATTACTCGAAAAATAAGACTGGAGCAGGTCGTTATAGTTGGCGGATCTGAAGGTGCACGATTGGGGGCTAAGCTAGCACTGGTGAGTGATCTTGTTACTCACTTGGTCTATTTTTCTTCCGATCCTTTTGGTCGCTACCTTGAAAAGATATTAGATGTAAAGTTTAGGTCGCTCAAAGGAGAAACATCTGAGGAGGCCGCTCGTGAGAAAATAGAGGCGGTAATGGAAGAGTGGAAAACGATGAACCAAGAGCCTGAGTCGACAAGTGAAAAAGGCGGTGATACAAATAGGGCATGGGTCTCTTTTTCTGAGCCAGCATTCTATGATTTGCTAGCATTAGAAATTCCAGTACTGGTTGCTTACGGAACGGCTGATAAAAAGGTGTTTAATATGGAGCTCTTGCAGTTGGAAGCTATTAGGCAAAGGAAAAGTAATCTTCATTTTAGGGCTTACTTCAATCACGACCATTATCTTCGCAAATGTAAGTTTGATGAAAATGCTCAATTGACTGATGTTGAATTCGTTTTTGATACTATTTATGCTGAATGGCTAGCTTGGGTGAATTCGCATTAGCCGGTTTTGGTCTTCTAAGTCAGAAAAAGCATCAATAATTCTCACTTTAGTAGGTTTCGCGGGCTTTAGTCCGCTAGAACGATCCTGCCTGTGCGGACTAAAGCCCGCGAAACCTGTTACAAACAAGCTGCTTTTACCTAAAGTGATAATTGATGAAAAACAACTTCTAATTCTAGTACACTATGTCAGGTAAACTCTATCTTGTTCCTACGCCAATCGGCAACCTTGAGGATATTACCCTACGGGCATTGCGGATATTGAAAGAGGTTACATTGGTATTGGCGGAAGATACGCGTACCAGTAAGCGACTGCTACAGCATTATGAGATAGAGACACCGTTACGGGCTTTTCATGCGCACAATGAGCACAAAGTAACCGATCGGATAGTAGCGGAATTACAGGCAGGGGCCGAGTGGGCACTAGTGACAGATGCGGGTAGTCCAGGTATTAGTGATCCGGGGTTTCTGCTGGTGCGGGCTTGTGTAGAGGCAGGAATAAGTGTGGAAGCCTTGCCAGGAGCAACAGCCCTTATTCCAGCGCTTACTGCTTCGGGCCTGCCTGCTGATAAATTTCACTTTGAGGGCTTTCTTCCTCATAAAAAAGGCCGCCAGACCCGGTTGTTGTACTTGGCAGAGCTTCCCGTTGCATTTGTGATGTACGAATCCCCGTACCGGCTAGTCAAGTGCTTGGATCAGTTGATTGAACATTGTGGCCCAGAACGAATGGCCTGCGTAGCGCGCGAGCTTACGAAAATGTTTGAAGAAGTAACGACGGCGACCCTACAAGAACTTGCGGACTATTACCGCGAGAAAGATAAAGTCAAAGGTGAAATTGTATTGGTCGTGGCAGGGAAGTAACCTTCTGTGCAATACTAAGGGCTGACAATCAACCTGTTTTCAGTTAGCTCCAACACCTCTAAGTCGGCGACTAATATTTGGTCAGCATCGTAAACTTTTAGTTGTGCATTTTTAGCATCGTATTCCCATGTTCCGGTAAGGGAGTAATGGGCATCGTTGGGAGCCAGTACCATGTAGGTGCAGACGCCTCCTTCCTGGAGGTCGTAAGTGGCGCGGTATCTACTTGCAGGAAGTTCAGAAAAATCACAAGGTTGAAAATAGCGCCCTTCTTCCAGTACTTCTTCGTGGACGTGCGTCCAGCAGTTTAAAAGTAATTCAGGGTCGATAATAGGAGTGTCTTTGGCTTGATTACAGGCAGAAGACCCCTGTAACAGCATGAAAAACGAAAATACGAGGAGGAAATTAATAGACTTCATTAGTGGTGCGTTTTCTTTTTAAGACAGTGGTTTTATACAACTGCGTTGGGTAGGTAAGTTATGTTTTTCTGCTACCTAACTTGCGTTATAAGTCAAAAACAATTAACTTACCGACCGAACGGTTAGCAAGATTATGCCAGTACAAAAAACAACAAAAGAAGATATCCTGCTGCGCTGCTGGGAAGTGATCAATTTACATGGTTACAAGGGGTCTTCGATTAGTATGCTGGCCAAGGCTGCGGGGCTGGGCAAAGCTGGCTTACTCCATCATTTTGGTTCTAAAGAAGACCTGATGCATGCTGTGTTAGTGTTTTCAATGGATTTTTTCCGTGACTACGTGCTGGCTATCGCAGACGATGAGGCGCTGCCATTGGAGCAACGGCTAGAGAAAATGCTCCGTCGACAAAACCGTTTGGCAAAAATAGATCAGCGCGGCTGTTTTTTTACCAATGTAATCATGGAGATGGGCCAGGAAGGCATTCACAATGAATTGCTGATGGCCTTTTACGATGAGTGGAAGCAGGTTTTTGCGCTCTTAGTAGGCAAGGTAATGCCAGAGGAAGCGGCCAAAGAACAAGCTTACCTCATGCTCTTGCAGTACGAAGGAGCGATTACGCTTTACAAGCTCACAGGCGATGAAATGCATTTGGAATCATTTGTAGGCCGCTATGTACAAATTCTAACTTCTGCCAAGAACCAGTTGGTTTAATCCTTAGGTTTATGAATTATCAACAACTTATCTTCAAAACGATTGGTCTGAATGTTAACCTCTCCTCGCTATTCAGCAAAAAGCGTGCAGGACTAAAGGCCTATCGTCTTTTTACGACTCCACCCAAGCCGCAACTACGAGAGAAGGAGCTTGATTTTTTGGGTACAGCTACTCGACTTGATAGTGTGCGTGCAGGACGAAGCATTGTCGAGTATCACTGGGGCGCCGAAGAAGCTCCTTATATTTTACTGAGTTATGGTTGGGGTTATAATACTGGGAGGTGGCGCTATTTTGTAGGGCCATTGGTCGAAGCGGGGTATCGTGTGATTGCCTATGACCCGCCCGGGCACGGGCAGGCCGTACGAGAGCGACTGAATTTTGTAGAAAACGTCGATATTATATCAGACCTGATTTGCCATTATGGTCGTCCGGAAATAACCATTGGCCATTCTTTTGGAGGATCGTGTAGTGTACAAGCCATGTCTTTTTTACCCAAGGCGTTGCACCCTCAACGAATGGTGGTGATGGGCGCTTTCAGTAATGCGCAAACCAGCGTCTTTAAATCGTTTAAAAACGGTCTGGGTTTGAATCGGCTGGTTTATCAGGAGTTTGAAAACTGTATTGAAGAGGCGGCAGGCGATCGCTTTCGCTCTTTTGATATTGGCCGAGGGTCGGCAGCTTTAGGTCATATTCCGGCATTGATAGTTCATGACCCTCAAGATGAGATTACATCAGGGAATCAGGCTTTGGGCTTTCATGCTTACTGGCCGGGCAGTGCCTTGTATTTGCCTCTTGGCGCTAAACACCATTTAGGCACCCCTAGGGTGACAAATGCAATTATTGATTTTGCTGTGCGTGGTGATTTGCCTCAAACTGCGACTGTGCAGGAGCGTCCATTACCCAAAAGCTACGAATTAGCGAGTTTTTACAAAAGGTAAGAGGCATTAATAGTTACTCAATTCCCAGCTTCTTTCTATCTTCGCGCTTTATTTTGAACGGCCTCCGTCGTGGTAAAGGGAACAGTATCCTGCCCTTTCGCGTTAGAGTCTGCAATAAAAAGATAAGCGGGAATGATTACCAGAACAGAAATCGCAAAAATCTTACAGACCCCCCCCATTGATTCCGATGTAACGGTTATGGGCTGGGTACGTGCTTACCGAGGCCGGCGCTTTATAGCGTTGTATGATGGCTCTACTTCAGAAACATTACAAATTGTTGTAGACTTTGAAAATTTCCCTGAAGACTTGATCAGTAAGATCAAATTTCACGCGTGTATCAGTGTTACTGGCACCGTTGTAGAAAGTCAGGGGAGTGGCCAGGCGGTAGAAGTTGTGGCTAAGGAAGTTGAGATTCTGGGCGAGAATAATTTGGAAGATTACCCCTTGCAAGCAAAAAAACAAACGGTAGAGTTTCTACGAGAGCAAGCCCATCTGCGGATGCGTACGGCTACTTTTAGTTCTGTTTTTCGTATTCGTCACGCCGTGGCTTATGCCGTAAACAAATACTTCAATGATCGTGGTTACTATTACCTGCACACGCCTATTATTACGGGTAGTGATGCCGAAGGTGCTGGTGAAATGTTTAGGGTGAGTACGTTGGACCCTGAGGATTTACCACGTACTGAAGAAGGTACTGTTGATTACAATAAAGACTTTTTTGGTAAACCGACCAACCTTACTGTTTCTGGTCAGCTACAGGCTGAGATTGGTGCAATGGCACTAGGGAAAGTCTATACTTTTGGGCCTACTTTCCGTGCGGAAAATTCTAATACGACCCGTCACTTGTCGGAGTTTTGGATGATTGAGCCAGAGGCAGCCTTTTTTGATCTAGAGAACGACATGGATTTGGCAGAGGACTTTGTCAAATACTTGATCAACTATGTCTTGGATAACTTTGACAGCGATCTTCAATTGCTGGATAAGCGTATTCAAAATGCTGAGAAGAATCTGCCCCAGGCTGATCGTCGCCCAATGGGATTGATTGAGATGCTTCGTTTTGTGGTAGAGAACGATTTCGAGCGCATCACCTATACGGAAGCAGTGAATATGCTGCGCAATAGCAAGCCATTCAAAAAAGGCAAGTTCGAGTTTGAGCCGGTTTGGGGAGTTGACCTACAGGCCGAACATGAGCGCTTTTTGGTAGAGAAGAAGTTCAAGAAGCCAGTAATCGTTAGGGATTACCCTAAAGATATCAAGGCTTTCTATATGCGGATGAATGACGATGACAAAACCGTTGCTGCAATGGACGTTCTTTTCCCTTACATCGGTGAAGTAATCGGTGGTTCACAGCGGGAAGAGCGCCAGGATATGCTTCTCAAGCGGATGGGAGAGATGAATATTTCAGAGGAAGAGCTTTGGTGGTACACAGACTTGCGCCGTTTCGGAGGAGCACCTCACGCAGGTTTCGGTCTTGGCTTTGAACGGATGGTACAATTCATCACAGGTATTACCAATATACGTGATGTGATTCCATTCCCTCGTGCTCCGCGGACGGCAGAATTTTAATTACTAAATCTGTTTTAGCCAGAGATAGCTTGCTGTGGCTTAAGAACCAAAAATACATAGGATCGTAGTCTTTTACTACGATCCTATTCTTTTAATAGGGGGTGTTTTTATCCCCATTTGTGTAAATACATTCATGCATTTACATTTCTAGTTCAGCGTACAGAACCTCCTACTTACGCCTCAATCTCTTCTTCCTCGTAGCCAGCCATTAATTTTTCCTGAATATCAAAAGGTAATGGATTGTATTCCGCAAAGCGGCGAGTGAACTTGGCTCGCCCTTGGCTTAGTG
Source organism: Lewinella sp. (assembly GCF_050633125.1). NCBI lineage: Bacteria > Pseudomonadati > Bacteroidota > Saprospiria > Saprospirales > Lewinellaceae > Lewinella > Lewinella sp. Next base: position 43,102 of record NZ_JBOEFX010000021.1, on the reverse strand, counting down.
ACCTTAAAGTAGAGGAGTACTGATACATCTCAGATTGTGGCACCTTGGCGATGATTTTTTGGTAATGTCCATCTGAGTCCATCCCAGAGATCATTGCTCGGCGAGTTTGGAGATCTCCCATTATATCTCCCATGACGTCGGCATCACACAAGACTTCGAGATCATAAATAGGTTCCAGTACTTGCGGGCTGGCATTTTTGAACGCATCTCTGATGGCCATTCTTGCTGCAATCATAAAGGCCGTATCATTGGAATCAACAGCGTGCATTTTTCCATCGTATACCGAAACTCGGATGTCCTGACAGGGAGAGCCTGTAAGTGGCCCTTCTTCCATCCGTTGAAGGATACCCTTTTTAATCGCATTAGCGTATTTCGCATCGATACTACCTCCAACAATACACCAATAGAAGGACAGGGTGCCTCCCCAAGGAAGTTCTTCTGTCTCTTTCTTACGTACGTTTAATCCCTCTGGTTCAGGCATTCCTTCGTGGTAGGGCTCAATACGGAGGTGGATTTCGGCAAATTGGCCCGAGCCTCCGCTTTGTTTCTTATGACGGTAGCTGGTATCGGTAGTTCCTGTGACCGTCTCGCGATAAGAAATGCGAGGGCGGATGAAATTCATGTGAATGCCGTTGAGTTCTTCAATCCGGTAGCGTATCAGATCTAGGTGTAACTGCCCTTGGCCATGAACCAGTGTTTGTTTAAGTGCGGGTGACTGTTCCACGTGAAGGGTGGGGTCTTCTTCTTCGATGATATGAAGGGCTTTCATCAGCTTTTCCATCTCTGCTTTGCCAGGTGGTTCGAGGGCTACACGAATGCGTGATTCAGGAAAGTGCATAGGTTCAATGCTACGCTTATGACCTTTAGCGTTGAGTGTTTGATTGGAGTGAGAGTCTTTTAGCTTTAGTGTAACCCCCAAGTCGCCGGCACGTACTTCTGTTGTATTCGTGCGTTCCTTGCCGTTGGCTAAAAATAATTGTGTGAAACGTTCTGTCTGTCCAGTGGAGGCGTTCTGTAACTCGTCTCCGGCGGTCAAGACACCACTGAATACCTTGAAATAAGAAACATTACCTACGCGGGGCTCAGAAATAGTTTTATAAATGAAAATGGTTGTATCACCGCTTGCCGAGCAAGCAAGTTCACCGCCATCTTCCAGTGCTGCTGCTGGTCGATCTGCTGGACTAGGGCAAACATCATTGATGAACCCCATAATTCGGCCACTTCCCATGTTGTGTTCGGCGGCACAGCAAAAGACGGGAAAAAGCTCCTGGTTGGCAATTGCAATTCTGAGGCCAGTGGCAAGCTCTTGTTCCGTCAGGGTACCTGCTTCGAAAAATTTTTCCATTAATCCTTCGTCATTCTCTGCTGCTGCTTCAACGAGGGCGTTGTGAAGCTCCATTGCCCGGTCCATTTCTGCGGGAGGGATAGCTTCCTTGGTGGGTTTGCCACCATCTTTGGGGAAGACATAGAGGGTCATTCGCAAGGCATCAACAATGGTGTTGAAGTCTCTGCCAGGATTGAGTGGATATTGTACAGGGATTACCTTGTTGCCAAAGCGAGCTATTGCCTGCTCAAGCGTATTATCGTAATCGGCTTTTTCATGATCAAGGTGATTGATGGCAAATAAGGCGGGTGTTTTAAAGCTTTCAATGTATTCCCAGATCAATTCTGAGCCTACTTCTACACCACTACGTGCATTGAGGAGCATGACTCCTGTGTCTGCCACCTTTAAAGATGAAATAACTTCTCCTACGAAATCATCGTAGCCGGGTGTATCGATAATGTTGATTTTACTGTCTTTCCAGCTGGCATGAAGAAGCGCTGAAAAAACGGAATTGCCCCTTTCTTTTTCCAAGTTGGTGTAATCAGAGACGGTATTCCCTGCTGTAGAGGATCCCCGGCGAGAAAGGCTCCCTGCTTCGAAGAGCATACACTCCGCCAGGGTAGTTTTTCCCGAACCAGGATGTCCTAGTAAGACTACGTTACGAATATTGTTGGTGTCATATCCCATAAGCGATTGATTTTAAATGGTAGAAGAACAGTAAAATCAGATTAGGATTGTAAGTCGGAATTAAATTAGGTATTTATTCTATTTTTTCACAATATTATTTTACAATAATTTAGAATAACGGCTTTTAGTTGTGTCTTTTGTTATTTGGGGATTAGCGTGGGATTGTTTGGTACTTTTGAGAAAGCAACTTATCGATCCTTAGGGGCGTTAATTTTTAGTCCCAGTACATTCAGTACATAGGAAGTAATATGACTGTGGAGAACCTCAAATAACTTTGTTGTCCTGATTATATAGTGATACTCCCTTTGTAATGTTGTATTTTGCGGGCCGGACTTGGTCAAGAACAGGCTTTAGCTTCATGCGCAATAAAACATCAGCGAAAACAATCGACTTAGCCGAGGAACTCGGAGTAGAAACGGCCTTGGAAAGAGCGCTCATTGAGCATCCTCTAGTGATAGAGGGAATGTTATGGGGGCTTCCCCGTTATGGCCATCCGGAAGGGGAGGTTTATAAGCATGTTAAAGAAGTTTTAGCAAATATTGATTGTTTAGAGGTTACTGATAAAGAGCGGGAATGGCTGCGAATAGTGGCGCTGGTACACGATACTTTCAAGTTCCAGGAGGATAAACGCGAGCCCCGCAATTGGCATCGCCATCATGCCGTTTTAGCACGCCGGTTTCTGGAGGAATTCGTTGACGATGAAGCATTGCTCAATATTGTTCAAAATCATGATGAGGTCTATTATATCTGGCGGGACATGGTTCTTTTTAAGCAACCTGAGCGCGGGGCACAACGGATGGAGCGCTTAATTGATCGCCTACAGGGGTACAATCAACTTTTTTATCTGTTCTTTAAGTGTGACACCCAAACCGGTGACAAAAATCCAGCCCCTATCAAGTGGGTAGAAGAAAATTTTCCAGGGGTTGTTCCGGTGAAATTGAAATAAAAATAGTTATGCCTCAATTCCAATGGTTACTGTTTGACTTTGATAATACCTTGGTAGACTTTACCAATACCAGTAAGCATGCTTTGTGGCAAAGTTTTCGTGATTTTGACACGACCTGTACAGAAGATATTCACGAAGTGTACAAAACCGTCAATCACCAAGTGTGGACAGCCTTTGAGAAAGGAGAAATGTCAGCCGAGAAGTTACGTATTGAACGATTTGAATTACTTTTTCAGGCAATAGGATTAACACCTTCTGAACCCCAGGTTTTTAGTAAAAGATTTTTGGATAATCTGGTTCAATTGAGTGAAGCTTATGAAGGTGTACCCGCATTACTTGAGCAACTTGGGAAACAGTATCACCTTGGGGTCATCACTAACGGACTGAAGGAAGTACAACGCCCTCGCTTGGATTTATTAAAACTGCGTGACCACTTCAAGAGCATTGTTGTATCGGATGAAATAGGTGTAGCCAAGCCACATACTGCTTTTTTTGAGCATGTCTACCAAAATCTCCCTCATCCTGTTGCTAAAGAAGAAATCTTAGTGATTGGCGATAATCTCCATTCTGATATAAAAGGAGGAAACGACTACGGCTGCCCAACATGCTGGGTTAGTCATGAGCGAGATAACAAAACCGATATCCTTCCCAATTTTACAATTACTAAAGTTCAGGAGTTGGTTGGAGTATTGGAAGGCTAGCAGAAAAGTTAACTACGGTATTTTCTGAAAGTATAATACTTGGGCCTTTTGTCCCAGCGAATATGTACCCAGTACACCCCTAAGCCTGAAGTACTCAGCCAACGTTTTTCGTCAGTAACTTGCGTTGCGAGTAGATGGCCAAGGGCTTGCCAGTACTGATGTGTATGTGCAATAGTAGCTGTACGGCAAAATGCAGCCAGATGAGGAAATTGGGCCTCTTGTATCGGGCAGGGTACTAATAAATGAGCATCACCTCGTAAATTTGGAAAATCAACAACCATTTTGTGTGTATCAAAAAAGGCAGAAAAGGGCTTAGTAGATGCTTTGACATGCGCTAAAGCAGGGCTGTTGACCAGGACAAATTCGTAATCTTGATTAAGGAGGCCTTTCGATAAAGGAGGGTGCTCCCAGAAGTAAGCATCGAATGGGCTTTCGGCTAACAATCTGTTATAGAATTGCCGGAAATCAGGCGATGTTTGCCAGTAGTTGATCACCTTGGCAAAAGATAGACGCCCATTTTTATCGCTGATCTGATAAAGGTAAACGCTGTCATCTAACACTGTTACCTTTAGAGAAAAAGGAACTTTGATAATTTTTAGTGTTTAGTTAAGCTAACTTACGGTTGCGAATTGACCAGACCTCCGACCGGACAAAATAGAAGCAGCATATTAAGGAGCCTACAAGGTAGGCTACAATCAGCCAACTTCCCACAGCTCCTAAGCCAAACCATCCTTGAAGGAGGTAGATTACTCCCAGTCCGTAGATGAACTTCAAGCCTTCCAATAGAAAGGATAGTCGATGACGATCCATCAGCGTAGTGTAGGCAAAAATGGAAAGCATCAAAAAGCCGCCATAGCATAGAATCTCAATGAAGGTAAGCGTGCCAATCTCAAACATGAGATGGTACATCAATACAAAGTTGATGGTCAATTGTATCCATGACCAATAGTTTAATGGACGTGAAAGATGGCTGTCGTATTTTTTCTGTTCACCTGCTGTTTTGTAATAGGGAATAGGATATTTCTCGAGCACATCGGCGGGGCGCCAGCCGGTGGGCATAAACCAGATGCGGACCTTGTCCCACCACGAGCGGGTGTGCCAGGCATCTTGCAAGATACTCCAAACGTGCATGAAGTTGATCAAGATGGGGTTCCATGTACCCGCCGGACGCTTGGTGCCGTATACAGGTGGTACTTCTTTAAGTTCTTCCTGAAATGTGCCGAACAGCTTATCCCAGATGATGAAGATTTCGGAGAAATTCTTATCTAGATATTCGTCATTGATGGCATGATGTACTCGGTGATGGGAGGGCGTAACCATGATGGACTCCAATGGCCCCATACGGTCGATCAGACGGGTGTGGTACCAAAATTGGCTGAAAAAGTGGATGGGCGCAATGAAGGCGACCACCTCCGTGGGTACACCAAGTAGGGCCATAGGGATATAGAGAAAGAAATAAACACCAACAAATGCGGAAACATCCTGCCGTAAGGCACAAGAGAGATTGAACTCTTCACTACTATGGTGAATGACATGGCGATTCCAGAACAGGTTGATTTCATGGTTCCAGCGATGTGACCAGTAGCCCTTGAAATCAAGGCCAACAAAAGCCAGTGCATAGACCCAACCTGCCGCTGGCAGATCAAACAGTGCCCAGTGCCCAACCATCCATTCGTAACTAAGGATAATGACGGCCAGGCCCATGAGGGTTTTTAGGGTATTGGTCATGCCAGAACTGAGGCTGGAGATGGTATCCGCTGCATGATTGACTTTGACGCCTCGCCAGCGAGCGACTAGTGATTCAATGAGGATCAAAACCATAAAACCAGGGATGGCGTAAGCAAGTACAGCGGCGTATGTTTCCATTGTAGACAAGTCTTTTCGGTTAGGATTGGCTAATTTAGCGAATTTTCGCTAAATGATTTTACCAATTTCCGGCGTAACTCAAATCTATGTCCGTTGTTTGTTGAAGATAAGCTCTCTTGATACGATTGATTTGCCGAATATGCAGTTGATCATGGGCCAACCAGTTGGCTAAAAACAAACCAGCACTCATGGGGCCGAGTTTGGGATGTTGATAAGTGTTGTCCCAAGCTGGCGAAGTGAGTGATTGTAGCCAAGTTATAGAAGCCGTCCTTTCTTTGAGGAATGCAGCTGTTTTTGCCGTGTAATCTTGGGCAAGATAGGCGCGTTCCTGCACCCATTTTGTGGGGTCAAATGGTGGCAGTGGTTGCGTAGGGTCTTCCAAAAGAAGTTTTATCCGCTGCCGGAAATCTTCCCTTTCTTCATCATAAAGGTGGCAAACGACTTCCAGTAGGCACCAATGCTCAGGTTGTGGCCGCCAAAGAATCATTTTCGGGTTGGCATCTTGCAGTAGACCAGTGAAGACCAGTTGGTTGGTTGTTAATTCTTGAATGATTGGAATAGCTTGCTGGATGGTCATTGCTTAAAGGGCTAATTATAAAGTGGAGTTTTCTTGTTAAGAAGATTCTTGCCTCTCGGTATTCTCCTTTTCCTTCGATGCAGGTAAATTACGAGCGATGAATAAAAGTGCAAAGCCCATCAAAAACGCGCCTCCTGCACTGAGCAAGGTACTGGACCCTTTACTGTAAAATAGAAATACTAAAATAGCACCCATGCAAACAAGCATTCCTGCAAGGATTTGTAATACCGTTTTTTGTCCATTCATTATTCAGAGATTTTACGTTTACCTTCTACGGTGATGGCTGAGCCCTCAGCGAGCATGACAGTAGAAGGTTGTTCCTGGTTTAAAAAAGCAAAGTCTGGTCCGTAAACCTTACCGTAATCTACATCAATTTGGTAATCATTTACCTTGTATTGTTCCCATTTTGGGTGTGTCACCTCGTATTCATTGCTTTTCTTGGGGCCAGCATGAGCATAACCCCAGTAGTGTTCGGTAATGAATTCTGTTTCACCACCGGGTTCAATGGAGCTAGTAGCCCGATCAGCATTTACCTGAAAGGTGAACCAATCTTGCTGCATTTTCCATTGATATTCCACGACTCTACTCGTATCTGTTTCTTCCCAGCGGTGGCGCATTTCTAGGGTCTGGTAGTTTTCCTGATAGATGGTGTTGGCGACAAAAGTGATGGCTGGTTTGGGGACAATCTCTTTGATAAAAACAACACCGCGCTTCCATTCGCCCTTCTCGAGTCGACGTACATAAAATCGTAGGTTGACTTCCTCGAAATTGACATGAAAAGGAATCTTGATCCCTAATAAACGGACGTCGACAAACATAAACCCAACCAAACTGATATAACACTTATCTTGCCAAAGGTCCAATTCGGTGCCAAAGGGAACATAAGGTTCCAATACCTTGGGATCGATAACATAATTTGCGAAGACCAGTTTTCGCCATTCGGCAGTGAGGAAACTCATAGGTGTGCTTTTTAGGAAAACAAGACAATAATAGCGATAAGCCCAATTGTTCCCAAAATCGTAGTAGTAATTCCTAATCGCCTTGATTTTAACCAGCCGGAAGCCCCAATGGTGAACATTAGTGCTAAAATACCTCCAATATGAGCGAGTGTGCCGAAAGTACGGGCGCGTATCATTTCTCCTTCATCGATCTTGAATGGAAAACCAGGAGTAGTAAACATTACCAGCTCGGTCATGGCGAAAGTAGCAATGATAAACAGGATGGCCGCACTTGCTGAACTGACAATTAGGACCTTCATCATTTTGCGCTCATTGTCAGCTACCAGTAGGGTTACCAATAGTGTAGCAGAGAATCCACCCAGGAAGACACTTATGAAAATGATTTGCGTGGCCAACGCATTCATATATTCATTTGAAAGAGAGATCATATTAGGTGTTTGTTATGGAAGGAGGGACAAAAAGCAATTCAAAAATAACAAATTTAAAATAGTCTCTCGTTATCTCAATCCACCACTTAAAGTCGACCATTCTTTCCGGAAAAGAACAAGAACAAGGCCGATGATGAGCGCCAAGTAAAAACAATGAGTCAGTGAAACCTCTACAGAGAAATTGTTTTCTAGATAAGTTACTCCTTCCGTCCAGAGGTAACTGAAGAGGAAAAAAGCGCCAATCGTTGTTGATGCATATTTAGGTTCACTCAGGCGAGTAATGTAAGATAGGGACACTGCACTCATAGCTACTTCTACGCCTGCTATCAGGATACCAGCACCTATAATACTTACTTGCAATGGGATATCCGTGAGGTAATCAGAGCCAATGAGTATTAGGCTGACCAAAAGGACGCCGAAAAATGCAAGGGTGAATCTTTGCCAAGAGCTAAGGGGTGATTTTTTGCGCCAGATGAATAACAAAGCAAGTGCCATTATTATGCCACTGACGAAATAAAAGGTTTCAACGAACCAAATAGATGATTCCTGTTGATTGAAAAAGAACCTGTCAATCTGATTGAAGGAATCACGAAAAAAGGATGAAAGGGTACCTGATATCTCGAAAAAAAGGAATGAAAGAAAAATAATAAGTAAAATAGTATAAAAGGAATTACGCCGAGGCATAACCCGCTGCTCTTGATCAAGCAGTAATGGATCTGCTAATGGGGTAAAGGGTAATGTTTCTTCTTGCAAGTCTAGCTTGTTCCTAATGATTAAGAAGAGTGCCAAATAGATGAAGATGGCTAAGGCGGCGATGCCAAAGCCATAAGCATACCCCATCACCTCACCAATATAACCGATGGTCATTATTCCTAGAAACGAGCCGAAGTTGATGGCAATAATGCGTAGTATAAACGCTAAGTCTCGCTTCTGATCTTCTTTGCGAAACAAACGACCTAATAGAACAAGTAGATTATTCTTTACTAATCCGGTGCCGATCAGGAGCATTATAATGCCGAGTCCAATTATAGCAGCTTGATGACTCAAAAGGAGGAGACTACCCAATAATGCAAAGCTCCCACCAATAATTACGGCATTTTTTTGCTTGAGCACCAGATCTGACAGTAAACCAAATGGCACTGCAACCAATGCCAGTGCCATGGTGAAGGTGGAGACATAGTCGATAGCTGACTCATTACTCATGGCAAAACCATCGGGCGCTGTAACATACAGTACGATCAAAGCTCTTATCCCATAGTAACTAAAACGTTCAAAAAGCTCAACAATATTGAGCAGTAATACGCTTGTCTTACGACTATACATGCTGATCAATCAAGATCGGATTACCGTCGGGGTCCATGATCACAAAGCTGGCGGGGCCGCTGGTGGTTTCGTCGGCCTCGGTGGTGAGTGCTACACCTTTGCTTTTGAGGTCTTTTTGAATAACCCTTACATCGTCAAAAGTATCAAGCGGACTGGCATTTTCATCCCATCCGGGGTTGAAGGTCAGGATGTTTTGCTCAAACATTCCCTGGAATAAGCCAACGAGGGCGTTTCCGTTTTTCATAATCAAGTAATTCTTCTCCTGCTGGCCAGCGTAAACTGTAAAACCCAGCTTTTCGTAAAAGTCTTTAGAGACTTGAAGGTCTTTAACGGCAAGGCTGATAGAAAATGCTCCTAAATGCATAGTGAGGTGGTTTTTGGTTGTTTTAAAAGAGGGAAGACCGGATAGAATGAGTTATTATTTAGCTTTCCCCGTACCATTACAGGTTTTACAAAAGTTCTTTTCTCCCCGCGTTCCTTCCCAATAGCCATGACCATCACAGTAGCTGCATTTGTTGGCGTTTACCAAACCGACTAAAAGATTGAAAAGGTAATAAGCGGCGGCACCGATGAGAACGAGCCATAAAAGTCTAAAGAGCATTAAAAGGTGTTTGTGTTTAGGAAATTGATGATTTGAGCACTACAATATAATGGAATAATACAATAGCGATGGGCTTAGAATAGACCAATGCCTTCACTTCTAGGATGTAATGTCCCTAAAGCTTGAGGAGGCCCAGCCTGTAATCTCGCCCATCTTCTCCGTAAATAAGTACAAGGCGAGCACCAATTTGATGGCAGCGGCGGGGATAAGTAATTACATCAGCATCTTTGCTTACATAAAGAGGGATGGTATTTAACTCTCCGTCGCGGCGAATCTCACTAAGCGCAAGTACGGCGTCTCGGCCATCCATCTCTGAAATACGTTTGCTATCCGGGTTAAAGTTTTCCGGATTGTCATTATAAAGAAAGATGAACCGGTCTTGTACGGTTACCTGTGTAAAGGAGGAAATGGCCCCTCTGTCATTGGGAGTCTCTTGTCGTTTGGGGATGCGCTTGAGCCAGGTATAGGTGCCGTCGGGGGCAATGTTGGCAATGAGGATGTCATTGTAATTATCGAAACTCGTAAACTGGGGCCCGGTCATTGGGCTCATTTCCGTACGGTTTTGCCGGAAAAACTGTTCAGCCACTAAAACAATTCCACCATCAGAGCGCAGGGTTAGGTCGCGGAGTTGGTACCGGATAAGTACAGGTGCTGTTCCTCGCTGCAAGGATTGTCCAGCTTGCTCCAGGAAGGTTTCTGGAAAAGGAAGAAGGTCTACCTTGGAGGCTTCCTTCGTGAGTGGGTTAATTCTGATATGTCCGATGCCTTTACTGCCAACTTGCCCTCCGATACCGTAGAGGCCAGCACAAACGAGGTCGCCATTGCCAGCTAGTTCTAGCCTCAGGTTAAGAAAACTTATACCTTCAATGTCAAGTTGATAAGCGACTTCTTCCTGTCCGTTGCGTCGGTATGCATAGACCATATATTTAGGTGGTATGCGGTCTTCCTTCGTACCCGTAACCTGACGGCAGAGTAGGTAGACATTCCCATCGGTGTCTACCTGGTAAGAACGTATACTAAAACCTTGATCTCGATAAGGGAGGATTACATCACGTGACCATAGAAGAGAGAAGTCATCAGAAAATACCCGCAGAGTAAAGCGTTCCGGGCCTTCTTTTTCAGGAGGAAGTTGGTTATAAAGTAAAAGGTGGCTGCTATCGCGGCTGTATTCAATATCGAATTGATTGCGGCGAAATTTTTCATCTTTCTCCATGTCCGCCAACAGCTTTTCAGTGCCTGTAACCTGTGCTCGTGGACTAAGGGGGCGGGCAAATACCTGAGTTGCTTCTGCTAGTGTTCTACTGGTGATCAGGTATAGTTGTCCTCGCAAACTGATGATATCTTCTAGGTCTGCACCTTTGGGAGAAAGGTTTACCTCATGCCTTGCGCGAAGGCCAAAGCGTGTGTCAAATTCTTCTAACCAATAGAGTTCTTTATTGAATCCACGTGCTGGGCGATAACGCAAAAGGAAGGCACCCCATTCGCCGGCGGCGACTACCTTGGTAATGTAGCTACCTGAAGGGCCTTTTTCAAGACTACCCCACTGGAGTTCGGTTTGGATATCGCGCATTTGCGCGTTGAGTTTCTGCGAAAGCGGGCCAATACCTATCAATAATAGGAATACGGTTAAGCGTATTGGGTGCCAGCGAGAAAACATATACGAAGTATTGCGCAGAAAATAAATTGCGATTTTTCTTAAACCGGACTTTCGGTAAAATGCTGAAGGTCCAGCTAAGGCTTTGGTTTAAAGACTTCGGTAATCTGCACCATTAGCGGGGTCCACTCTGGTCATTACCTGCCGTACTGTTGTTCGTTCCGTATTGGTACCGCGCCGGAATAATTCGATAACTTCTTCGCGTTTCGCATTGAGGAAAAGCTGGGTAAGAATAGCATTTGGGTAGGACTGGTCTACCTGGCCAAGGGTGCTGATCACTTCGGCAATCGCCGCTCGGGCCTGTACAATATCCTGCGTCATCATATCGAGGCCAAGGCGGTGATATTGATACATGCCAAGGCGCAACGGCTTCATTCTTGGCGAAAGGAAATTTTCCATAATCCAGTAGCGGTTTCGGCTGCCTCGGCTGTTACTGGCATCCGTAGATGACCAACCAAGGTAAGTACCATAAAGGCCTGAAGGGACATTGTTGACAATCTCCTGCGCCTTTTGGAAAAAAGGCTCACCGCCTGTAGGAGAGAAGGAGTCGTAATCCATCCCTAGAATAACATTAATATAAAAAGCGAGTATAGAAGTCAGGTTGTTGTCAAAGCGGTTTTCGCTAAACTGCAATGGCTGGTATTGCTCATAGTCGAACGTTACGTAAGCGTCGATGGTATTAAGCAGGGGAGTGTTTTGGTCTGTACCAAAAATGGGGCGAGAAGATTGTATCGCCAAATTCATTTCGAAACTTGTAGCGGAAACTTCCTTTTGGAGCGTCAGGATAAAATTACAGTCAATACGCTCATCTAGGTCGTAGATGTCATCGGTCCATTTTTGGTTGATGAATTCGGTAACAGCCTGTTCCAATGTAGCAAAGACGCTGGGGTCTACCAATTGCACCTGCTGATAATTAACCTTTACAGTAGCATTTAGTTCTTGTGCCTGTACAAGGCCGGTAAAGCCCAGGAGGAAGGCCAAAAGTATCCAATTTCTCATGTTGTATTTTTAGTCTTTAGACTTAATGTCGAGTAAGGTGGTTGCGACAATGTCTTGGGCAACAGCGTCCTTGGTTTTTAACTCAAAATGGTAAACTTTATTGTCCGAACTGAAGATACTAACCTTGTTGGTATCCACACCAAACCCGGCACCGGAATCTTGCAGGGAGTTCAATACTATGAAGTCGAGATTTTTGCGAGCCAACTTACTTTTGGCATTAGCTTCCCCCTGGGTTGTTTCCAAGGCAAAGCCAATGAGGCGCTGGTGTGTCTGCTTTTGGCGACCAAGCTGGGCCGCGATATCCGGATTTTTGACCAGTTCGATGGTCATCCTGTCATCGGATTTTTTGATTTTCTCAGTTGCCATATTCACCGGACGGTAATCGGCAACGGCTGCCGCCATAATACCGGCCTGGCAATCGGGGAAAGCGGATACTGCGGCATCATACATTTCCTGCGCAGATTCTACTCGGATAAGCTGAAGGCCTTCTCCTTCTGGCTTAAGTGCAGAAGGGCCGAGGACCAGTATTACTTCTCCTCCCTGTTGAAGGATTGCTTGTGCGAGGGCAACACCCATTTTTCCGGAAGAACGGTTACCTATAAATCGTACAGGGTCAATGCCTTCGTAAGTGGGGCCAGCAGTGATGAGTATTTTTTGCCCTTTGAGCAGTTGGCTTTTGCCAAAAAAGCGCCCCAGGTAATCGACAATATGCTCTGGTTCTGCAAGGCGCCCTTCTCCAACGAGGCCACTGGCTAGTTCACCGTTTCCCACAGGGATTAGATGATTGCCATAGGTGGCTAAAAGGTCGATGTTTCTTTGAGTACTAGGATGGTGCCACATGTCTACATCCATGGCAGGAGCTACAAATACAGGACAGCGAGCAGAAAGGTAAACCGCCGAAATGATATTGTCGCAAATGCCGTTGGCAAGGCGAGCTAAGGTATTGGCCGTAGCAGGAGCTACCAGCATAGCGTCAGCCCAAAGGCCTAATTCTACGTGGTTGTTCCAGGCTTCGCCAGCGGTCACTTCCGTAAAAACAGGCCTTTTACTGAGCGTGGCAAAGGTCAGCGGTTGAACAAACTTGGTAGCTGCAGGCGTCATCAGTACTTGTACTTCCGCACCTGCTTTTACCAACAAGCGAGTGAGTACCACTGCCTTGTAGGCCGCGATACTACCGCTAATTCCGAGTACTATTTTTTTGCCTTTTATCTCTTTCATATAAGCAAGAACAGTCGACAAGGATGGAAATACCCTGTCGACTGCACTGATTTAAAGCGTTATAAGACCTGAAAGATTTTACTCTTCCACGTTCTTTTTGTCGTTATACCGGTGGTACAACTCATCGTTGAGGTATTCTTCCGTAGCAATGATTACCGGGTTCGGTAAGCGCTCGTAGAATTTAGAGATTTCGATTTGCTCTTTGTTCTCGGTAATTTCTTCGATGGTATCAGAAGAAACCGCAAACTCTTCGAGTTTCGTGTTTAGCTCATGCTTGAGGTCAACAGCCAACTGACGTGCACGCTTCGATATGATGTTGAGCGTCTCGTAGATGTTCTCTGTTTTGCTTGCCAATCCGTGTACATCGCGTGCGCGAACGTTAGGATCAAGCCCCTGCACTTTGTTCTTAATATCTGACATATTCCAGTTGTGTTAATCGATTTTGAGCTCCGTCAATCATTTTCTGTACCTCTACTGCATTTTCGCTACTGCGGTAACGGGCTAGATAGATTTCGGCTCGCTTTAACATATCATTGTAGCGCTCTTCTTGCTTTTCGACAAAACTGTTTTGTGCAAGCAGGTAAGCGGAACGAACAATCTTATAACGAATTTCTTCGGCCTTCTTAGTATCCGGAAATTCAATCAAAAGGTTTTCAAAAGAACGTATAGCTGCCTGGTATTGTTGAAGGTCGAAGTACAATACTGCTGCTTCGAAGTCTTTTACTTCCAGTTTCTTACGCATTTCGTCAATAAGGGTGTTGCATTCTGCTACCCTTTCGCTAGCGGGGTGCTGATTGGCAAATTCTTCAAAAGCCTCAATGGCAGTCAAGGAATAGGATTGATCCAACCGGAAAGTCGGTGACAGTTTATAGTTGCTGTAAGCATGCATAAACTGCGCTTCCTCCTGGTACTGACTAGCCCCGTAGGTAGACGAAAAGTTTTTGAAGTAATAAGCTGCGAGAATGTATTGCTCCAGATTGTAGTAGGTGTAAGCATACTTGTAGGAAATGGTTTCAGCTTCTGGGCGGCCCCGGAAGCTACTAATAACCAATTCGTACAAAGTCTGTGCTTTGAGGTATTCTTCTGCGTCGTAATAGGCATCAGCCTTGGCGAGAATTTCAGTAGGGTCACCACTCGTACGGATACGCTCAAACTCGCTTTTGCAAGCAGTTGTAAGCATAAGAAGCAGAACAGCGGATAAACTTATTAATAAGCTATTTTTCATAGAAGCGCAAAATTACGGATTTTCAAGGAATTAGCTAGGTTTAGGGCGGAATTTATTCTCAGAGCTTGTTTTGGACGGTTTCGTAGCGAGAATCAAGGAGTTGCGGTTCTGGCGAAGCTGCGAAATTCGAGTTTAGCGGGCTAAACGAGTATTTCGCGGCGAAGTCAGGTTCGTAAAGCCTTGATTCGCAGCAGGAACAAGTCCTAAATATGCTCTCAATGCAGCATAAAGAGCAAAAGATAAGTAAGAAGGTTGTTTGAACGAGGAATATTAGTAGCTGTGAAATAGCCTTCCTTTTCCGACTTAAAGCACCAGGCTATTTCACAAATAACCAGTCGGAATCCGTAGAACCTTCCTTCTGATAAATGTAATCGTCGGCGACGAGTTCCTTGATTTGTTCGGCTTCGGTGATTTGTTCTTTGACGATGAGTTGTGCCATTTTGCCGCGGGCCTTCTTGGCATTGAAGGAGATCACCTTTAATTTGCCATCACGATTTTCTTTGAAGTGAATGTTGATCAGCCTCCCCTTAAGTTTAGCAGTCTTTACAGCTTGAAAATATTCCTGTGAAGCGAGATTCAAGACGGTATCACCTGTTACATTATCTAGATCTTGTTGAACCAATTCTGTAATTTGATCACCCCAGAATTCGTAAAGGTTTTTTTTGCGACCCAACTTAAGGGAAGTACCCATCTCCAATCGGTAGGGTTGGATCAAGTCCAGTGGGCGTAGCAAACCATACAAGCCAGAGAGAATACGTATATGCTCTTGGGCAAAAGCCAACTCTTTATCCGTGAAGTTGTTGGCTTCCAATCCCGTATAAACATCACCTTTGAACATGAGTGCTGCTGGCTTGGCATTTTCTTCGGTAAAGGTTTCCGAATACGTTTTGTAACGTCCTTTATTAAGCACTGCTAGCTTTTCGCTAATCTTCATCAAGCCCTGCAAGTCTGCAACCGACTTCCGGCGCAAGTTTTTAATCAATTGTGCACTTTGAGGAAGTAATCGAGGTTCCGTGTGAGGGATACCATGTACAGGGGTTTCATCCAATGTTTTTGCAGGAGAAAGAAGAATAATCATGCTGTTAATTTTCTGGAACGCAAATTTAGTACTTAGTCGTCAATTTATTTGAAACAAGAAAAAACGTTGGGGGTTGAGTAAAGTTGGAGGTTTCCTATTGGAGACTGCTGTTTAATCGTTCCTAATTGCATACTATACATCTAGTGGGGTGAGGGAGTAAGTTTTTGATTTTTAGTGTTATATGTGGAGTTTTGTGTTTTCAGGAATCGTAATTAAGAACAGCTAGCAATTGCTGTTTATGAACCGAAGGCATTCCTTTTTGTTTGGTTCCTGTTAATTTTGACTTTTTATCAGGATAATTATCATGGAGAAGTACGAGCAGATTCCCGCAGGTATTGATGATTTGGCAGCTTATATCCCCGAGGTGTACCTACCGATTGCTACTTTGGCGGATGCCCGGGGCATCGAATACGCTAAGTTGAACAAAGGTTTGGGATTAACAGCTATGGCTATTCCTGATGTTGGCGAAGATGCCGCTACCATGATGGCCAATGCTGTACGTGAGCTCATTGAAAAAAATGACCTCCGCCCTCAGCAGATCGGTCGTATGTACCTAGGGACAGAGAGCGCGATTGATGGCGCAAAACCCACGGCGACCTATGCACTACAGATGTTGCAAGCCTATTTTACGCCAATTTATGGTCCAGACTGTTTCCTCAATTGTGACGTAGTCGATTTGACTTTTGCTTGTATTGGTGCTGTTGATGCTTTGCAAAACACGCTTGATTGGGTAAGGGCAAAAGAGGGCCGTTTAGGGATTGTTGTCGCTGCTGATAACGCCAAGTACGAACTAGGATCAACCGGTGAATACACGCAGGGTGCTGGTGCTATCGCCACCTTGGTGAAACGTCATCCTCGCCTCTTGGCTATCGATCCGGATTGGGGCGTAAGCACCCGGGCAGTCTATGATTTTTACAAGCCATTGCGCCAGGTAAAGAAAAGTGATGTGATCGCAGAAGCGCTTCAGCTTGCCAGCCGCAACTATGTTGATGTTGAACAACTTACACAACAACTACAGAATGGTATTGAGGTAAAAGGAGTACTGGATAGTAATGAACAACTCTTGACTTTACACAAGGATACGCCTGTTTTTGATGGCCCTTATTCTAATGATTGTTACCAGGAGCGCATCAAGGATGCCTTGATCAATTACCGCCACGAAACTAATGCGGTAAATGGTGAGCCTACGGCAATTCAATGGGATCGGCTCGTTTTTCACCTTCCTTATGCCTTTCAGGCGCGAAGAATGTTTGGTGAAATCTTCTGGCAGGAAACACAGCAAACAGCGCAAGCAGCTGCTTTGGCTGAGCAAATAGGCTTGGAGTTGCCACAATCCACTGATTTCGAAGACGAAGTTGTTTATCAAAAAGCCCTCACCGGTTTTTGGAGAGCAGTAACCAAAACACCACTCTACCGAAGCTTTGTTGCAGAACGTATAGCCCCCAGCGAAGAAGCATCAGGCCAAGTAGGTAATATGTACGCTGGGTCGGTTTTCTTGGCCTTGTTGGGCACGCTCGAAGCAGGATTGGAGCAAAATAATTTATCGCCTGATGCCGTATTTGGGTTTTTCGCCTATGGCAGTGGTTCCAAGAGTAAGGTCTTTCAAGGGCGCTTGCAAACAGGATGGGAGCAGGTGGTGCAAGGCTTTAAATTGCGGCAACGCCTTGCTGAACGGACCGCCATTGATTATGCTACTTATGAACAATTGCATCGCCAAGCGCTCGATAGCCCGGTTGTGAAGCGTTCTTCGTATTTTCGGCAAACAAATATCACTGAAGACGGCAAACGGGAGTACTTTATCCCAGCCAGCAAGGAAGCTATGCGGCCTTCTTGATTAATTCCTTTATCTATTGTTTGCTTTTACCAATTATCAGGCGGTTATTAAAAGTCTTCTCTTTTTCTGGCTATTGTTTTCTTGTATTGGTGGAGGGTTAGTTGGGCAGCAGGCTGCGTTACAAGCAGAACGCGCGCACCTTCAGACCCTGTCTATGCAAGTGGATCAAGCAACGAGGTCGGATATTCTAACTGATCTTGTAAAGATGCTGCGTGTTGAATTACCACCAGGCTTGTCAACGGATATCTTTCGTTCAGAGGTCTTTCTGCTGGCTTCTCAGGTTTATCAAAAACAGAATGATTTCCCTGCTGCTTTTCAACATATAGATAGCAGTATGCAGCTTGTTCGGCGGTATTATCCGGAATATTCGATAGCTGTTTTACCACAAATGGACCAGTACGCTTTCCTCTTAGACCTCTATACCGGACAGTATGAAACAGCTATTTCCTTGCGGGAAAAAATTTGCGAACATCTCGAAACGATTCCGTTAAGGCAACAAATTGAGCACCACGAGGAGGTCTTGGTCAGTAACTTGATTCGCCTCGCAGACCTAAAAGACCGTACCGGAAAGGAGCAACAAGCGAGTAGGAGGATGCAGGAAGCGGCACAGATCATCCAGAATCCAGCGGTAAGCGACGAGAATTATTACCGTTTTCAGTTGTTTCGGTTACATTTCTTCTATCACCATGGCAATATTGAGAGGGCGGAAAAACTGGCTAAAACCTTGCTGGAGGGTACATCCCCACGAGAAATTAGTGATCAACAATTGCCAGCGCTTCAGGCTTTGTATGGGAATATCCTTTATGGACTAGGGCAGATGGACAGTGCCGAACATTTTNNGCAATTAGCAAGGGGGCTTACTTTTGAACAGGAGGAACTTAAGCGAGATTTGGCCCTCTGCTACCAAACACAGGGGCGATACCGCGAGGGGCAAGCATTGTTGGAGGAACAAGTGAACGCCGTGGGGCCCAATGATCCCAATCGAGATCTCCGGTTGGCCGATCTTTATGCAAGTCTTTCCGGTAATTTCTTTCAGCATTTTCTGGTTGAGAAGCAAGCGCGCGACTTGTTACATCAAGCGCTGCGAACGGATCGGCTGGCCCGCCGGCACCATTATGCTTACCGAGAGCAGCTCATTCATCTCCGTGATATTCAAACCAGTGCTGGCATAGAAGACTTTAGTCAACGTTTTTCCTTGGCTATTCTTCAGGAGGCTTATCAGCAAACCAAGGAGGTCAGCTACTTTTTTGAAGCACTGGAGGTGCTGGAGCAGAACAAAAATATTCAGTTGCGTGCGCAACTTCGTGTTGGGCAAAATCAACCAGCACTTTGGGACGAAGTTGCCCTTGACTCAAAGGCATTACAAACTAGACTTCGGCAAAATCAGCAAACACTGGTAGCTTTTTACTCAATAGAGGAAGCGCTGTTCTTGCTGGGGCTAAGTGATAGCGGTGTTGTTTTTAAGAAAATCCCCTTTGGCGAGAGGCGTTTAGTGGAGCTGGTTGGGCAATTGCGTGCAAGTATTCACGATCATCCGAGTGAGGCTAGCGCGGAGGACCTTCAGGTTTTGGCTACGATTAGTCATGAGCTGTACCAGTTGTTGTTGCAGCCGATTGAGGGTATTGCAACATCAAGGCTGTTGCTGCTGCCGGATGGGGCCTTGTCATATCTGCCTTTTTCGCTGCTTTTGCAACAAGGTGCCACAGGAGATTTGTCTTTGAACTTATGGCCATTTGCTATCCGTAGCTACAGCTTCAATTATCGCTACACGCTCGAAAGTTACCTGAATGAAAAAGCCTCAAGCATGGTTGCGTCACGACAGGCAATTCTGGCATTTGCTCCAAGATTTAAGGCGGGTTATTTACGAGGAGATGGTACCCGTTCTGCCGGCCCTTTGCATGAAAATGCAGCAGAAGTTGCCTATCTAACCGGGAAATTTCCTTGTGATGCCTTTATTGGTGATGCTGCTCGGCTAGAAGTATTTCGGACGCTTGCTCCTGATTATTCCATCCTTCATTTGGCGACTCACGCAGTGGCCAACAGCACTCACGGCGACTTCAGTTTTCTGACTTTCGCCGAAAGCGACACCGCTGACTACCAGTTAGAGGTAGAGGAAATATACCAACTGCCTATTGCCGCCGAACTGGTAGTGCTAAGCGCCTGCGAAACCGGCTTGGGAGAATGGCAGGCCGGGGAAGGTATTGTAGGCCTAGAGCGTGCGTTTATCGCCGCTGGTGCACAAAGCATGGTGACGACCCATTGGAAAATAAGCGATAGAGCCTCGGCGCAGCTCATGCAATATTTTTATGATCATCTTGCTAATGA
Source organism: Lewinella sp. (assembly GCF_050633125.1). NCBI lineage: Bacteria > Pseudomonadati > Bacteroidota > Saprospiria > Saprospirales > Lewinellaceae > Lewinella > Lewinella sp. The sequence continues at coordinate 23,357 of NZ_JBOEFX010000021.1, read as the reverse complement.
GTTGCCCAAAGACGAAGCCTTACAACAAGCCCAACTACAGTTTATGGCCACCAACGAAAGCTGGCTGAGCCACCCCTTCTTCTGGGCTGGATTTGTACAAAAAGGAAGTACGGAGCCGTTGAGCGTTACTCGCCAGCGACCGTTTTGGCAATGGGCGGGGTTCTTACTTTTGGGCCTCATCGTAGTCGTGTATATTTACAGGATGTTTAGTAAGTAACTTTTATCCATGCATTTGAATATAGAAATAAAAGCCCGCTGTAAAGAGCAGGAGGACATTCGTCAGTTGCTAATAGAAAGGAACGCGGATTTTCGGGGAACTGATCATCAAATTGATACCTATTTTCAGGTAGCCAATGGTCGGTTGAAACTTCGCGAGGGCAATATTGAGAACAACCTTATTCATTACCAGCGCCCTGATCAGGCAGGCCCCAAAACGTCGGAAGTACATCTGTATAAACCTGCCGATAGCGAATCGCTAAGCGCGTTGTTGCAAGCAGCACTGGGCGTGAAAGTTATCGTCGACAAACAGCGCGAAATTTACTTTCTGGACAACGTGAAGTTTCATCTGGATACCGTAAAAGAGCTGGGTACTTTCGTCGAAATCGAGGCCATTGATGTAGATGGCAGCATCGGCGCGGAACGCTTGCATGAGCAATGCCAATTTTACCTCGATCTGTTTGCGATAGCGGAGGAAGACCTTTTGCAAAATTCTTACAGTGATATCCTGTTGGAGAAATAAATTGATAGTGGACAAAAAAATCCCAGCCAAAGTCTTGCTTTTCGGAGAGCATACCATCCTGCGCGGCGCTAGCGCACTGGCGGCCCCGCTATGGGCACGGTACAGTCAATGGGAAACAGGAGGAACGGCCGCTCAGCAAGCGGGCTTAATGGGTTTGGCTGCTTATTTAGAGGAGCATTTTCCTGAAGCATTTGATTTAAAGCAATTCCGAGAAGACCTTGCTGCTGGCTATTATCTGGATTCCAATATTCCTGTGGGGTATGGTTTAGGAAGTTCGGGTGCTGTATGTGTTGCGGTGTACACCACTTACGTCACTCCGAAGGGAGAAGCACAACTGGCAAGCGAGGGCGCAAAGGCTTTCTTTGCCCAGATGGAGAGCTTTTTCCATGGCACCAGTTCCGGTACCGATCCCTTGATTAGCTATTTGCAGCAGGCTATACGTTTACTTCCCGATGGTGGTTTCCAAAAAGAAACGATTCCGTCCTTACCGGCCGGGTGGAAGCTGTTTTTGCTAGACACAGGCAAGGCGCGACAAACAGCTCCGTTGGTCAACTACTTTACACAGCGTTTTGATGAGGAAGAGGATTTTCGAAATGCTGTTCGCACCCATTGGATGGCTCCTAACAATGAAGCTATCGATGCTTTACTTACTGGAGAGCTCGAAACACTGTGGCAGCATTTTCGCCAGATCAGCCAGTTCCAAATCGATCACCTTCCGCCCATGGTACTGCCTAGCGTTGAGGCTGTTTGGCAAGCTGGCTTGGCCAGTGATCATTACCTCCTCAAAATCTGCGGTGCTGGTGGCGGCGGCTACTGCCTTGGTTTGAGCAGTGACTGGCAAAAGACGCAAGACGAGTTGAAAGATTGGGGTTTGTTGGGGATTTGAGTTTAGGCTCCGCGGGCTTTAGTCCGCAATGGGAGAAGCAAGAAGTCAATATAAAATTCCATCGCTTTTTATACCCCAAAAAATATTTTTTAGCTTGAGATTACAAGCGGACTAAAGCCCGCGAAACCTGATAACACCTCTCAATAATGATGAAACCAACTGAATACACCCGCAAAAATCAACCTCACTTTCAGCATCTAGGAGCCACCTTTAGCATTACGCTGATGGCGCACGATGCTGTTCCTAAGATTGTATTAGCATCGTTACAAGAAGAACGGAAAGCCGCATTAGCTCAAATAGCAACCAATGCCACAGAGGAGGAACAACTTTTACGCGCGAAAATCCATGGCGACTACGAAAACAAATTAGAAGAATTATTACACGCTCACTCTGAGCAGGAGCATCTTTTTAGGAATGCGGAGATCGCAGGGTGTGTGATGGATCAAATACGCAAATACGACAGCCAATATTATTCGCTGGAAACAGCCTGCATCATGTCTAATCATGTACATCTTTTATTGGATTTTTCAGTACAAGTTTCATCAGACTGGAATGGCGAAGTAATTGCGGGTTATAAAAATGTAGGTGATGTGGTAGGTTATATCAAAGGCGGGGCGAGCTACAATGTGAACAAAAAAATGGATCGAACAGGGAGTTTATGGTCGATGGGGTACTACGATCGTTATATCCGATCGGCAAAACATTATGATCAGGCATTTGCTTATACCATCAATAATCCCGTAAAAGCTGGGCTGGTGACAGATTGGAAGAAGTATCCTTTTACTTATGTGAAGAGTGAAAGAGAATGGCCAATATCCTAGTTTTTTGTATGATTGTAAATATTGGTATTTTTTACCTTCGGAAAGATATAGGTTTCGCGGGCTTTAGTCCGCACAGGAAGAAAAGTAGTACCTAATCAACTGTGTTACCAAAAAGATATACCAGTGCAATAATATATTTCGCTTGGTAGAACAACCTCATTTTTGCGAAATAGCCCCACCTCTTTATTAGCAGTTAAAACGACCTCGGATGAGGTCGGATATCAATTTCTATTGGATCACCGGGTCGAAAAATCAAAAGGGAGGACGGTATTTACGCTTGTGCGACCTCATCCGAGGTCGTTTCCTTGTTTATTCATTCTTTTCTACCA
>NZ_JBOEFX010000021.1:0-20566 GCF_050633125.1 Lewinella sp. | reverse complement strand
ACTCCTGATTTTGTTCGAGATGTGTCCCAACAGTAGATCGCACTGATACGATTAGCCTCTTACTTCCGCTATCAAGCTACTTACCTTCTTCTAATCTTCCCTTGTATCTCGTCGATAATTTCAGTATCCTCGCCGAAAGAAGCAGCGCAGTGCCCAGATTTACAGCAACTTAGTAATGTACAAAGGGCACCACCCCTATTCTTTCACCACTTAATACACCCATTATGAGCTTCATGATTTCAGCCAGCCAGATGATCAGTAGTAATCGTCGTTTACAGCGTAAGCGTAATGTAGGTTTCCGCACGACAGGCTTACCGTTAGCTAAAGTAAGCAACGAAATTATGGAGCCGGTGTCTCCGTTGGTCGCTCAGCGTTTTAAGGCGCAAATGGAGAGTGATCGCAAAAGAATGGAAATGGCTACGGGCCTGGTATTGATCCTTGTATTAGGTATGAGCGCAGCCGCTTTGCTGCTGCTGACCGGGGCTTTCTAAGATAATTATTAGATAGTGTNNAATAGCCCCAACCTCACGTTAAGATAATTATTAGATAGTGTAGTATTATTGTCGTTGCCTGAGCTGGGAAACCGGTTCAGGTTTTTTCGTTTTAAACAACTACGGAAGCAGTTATAACCGTTGCGACGCCGAAGATTCTCTGATGAAAAGAATAAGGTCAAAATCTTCATAAATCGCTGCTTCCTGGAACTCCTGTGATTTTTTCATTGCGCCTACAGACCGGAAAGGTAAATTGGCAAAAATCCATTGCGCAGCTGCTTCATTGCGGTCAATATTGCGGAGGTCAAGCAGGAAGATAGGCTCGTTGGCAGCCTCAAAGAAATATTCGTAAGTACCGGAATAAGCGGTTTGGGCTGGATAGGTGTTAAGACCGTTTTCGCCCACTGCGGTGTAGCTTCCTTCGTAAAAGGAGAAACCAATGGAGAGGTAGTCGTCTCCGAGAACCTCATCTAGGTAGTCTCCCATTCGCCGATCAGTTTGTTGAACATGACCATTATGTGCCCAAAGGACGATTTTTTCTTCTGGCGACTGTTGATGTATCCAATGGAGGTTTTCGGCCATGAATTTATCGCGACTCAGAAAGCTATTCATTTGAGCATACTGAATCAATAACCGAACCTGCTGGTGAGCCCAAAACAAGGTTTTGGTATCAAAGTCTTGCTCATTGATGAGCTGCTGGATACGAGAAAACTCTTCTCTAACATAAGTCGACTGTGCCGGAGAAAAGGATCCGCTGGAATTCTGCTGATCCCGTAAGGTTTTTAAATACTGAAATTCTTTGCTGACTCCTTCCAACTCTTCTTCTCCCAGCAATTGCGACAAGGCAGAAACAGGTCCTGCAAAGTATTGCATATCAAAACCGGTAAATTCGAGCTCGCTCGTCGTTTGTTGATTGTAGTCGCTCATCCATTGGATGAGGTCGCTTACTTCTTGTGTGTTCCAGGTCCAGAAGTACATATCTGACAGCAATTGCCCGATAGAAGGCTGATCATTGCCTTGGAGGAAGCTGTTAACGGCATAGGCTTCCGTCATATTGGCCTCCAGGGCAAAGCGGGTAAAACCCAAATTTTGGTACAAATAGCGAATGATACGATGCTTCATTTGAAAGATTTCGCTAGAGCCATGCGAAACCTCGCCTAGTGCCACCACTTTAGCGTTTTTTAAATCTTCCTCTAGTTTTAGGATTTCCTCTCCGATAGGCTGTGCCGGATCAACTGTACTGAGGGGGATAATTCGCGACTTGAGCCAGGCTATTTCTTCTGTCGTAGGCACTCGCTTGAGCGGGGCTGGACTATCGTACAATTCGCCATCAAGAAAAATTTCCAGGTTGTCAAACCAAGCTTGGCCGACCCCACTGTGGAGTGCGCCAAAATTAATATTGGCAGCTTCTTGAGGCACATCCAACACCATTTCATATTTGGTCCATTCGGTGTCTCCTTTTATCTTTCTATTATCCATGTTGTCGAAGGCCAAGACGCCTTCAGGGCCATCTACCCGCATCCATAAACCGGCGCTTCCTTTGGTAAGGTTGCTCGTTTTGATGTATCCACTGAATCGTATTTGTTTACCGCGTGCTATCGCGACGGGGAAGTTGCCTGTTGCAACACCAAAATTTTTTGGAGAAGACTTATCTGCAAACATTCCAAGGCTGTAGTCTCCCTGAATGTGCTCCTCCCCGTCTAGTTCTACAATGTAACCATCGCCTCCAGCGTACCATTTTTGTGGTAGGAAAGAACCTTCCTGAGCGTGTTCAAAGTCCAAGTTTAGAAAAACCTGGGCCGTTAGAAAGCATGGCAGGCTAAGTACTATTAATACAGAGAGGATACGGGGATTCATTTCTACGAGTATTGGTTTAGATGGACTTTTGCAGAAAGTCCAAGCATTGAAACATGAAAATAAGCTCTACCGCACGAGATCATAAATTATACTTACTTGCAAGCTGTACTGAATACCAACGACTGGAGATATTTCATCAATTACCTTATCTACTGCTAAGCTATTTTGCGCGCTTTCATAAAAGAAGGTCTTGTCTTTTCTGACGGATTCTTTGATGTAGTTTCCTGAATAGTGGGTGTTTACAACAGAGCTTTCAAAAGCTTCATTGTATTGTTTGTACATATTTTGGGGGTTATGTATGCCGAAATGATCTTGGATAATTCTGTATCTATCCGTAACATTGAAGGAGCTATGTGCGGAGAATCTCGCTTTTCTGTTTTCAATAATTTTCATGGCCTCGTCGAATAGTTCGTCATATATTTGATCAAGGTCATCATTAAAGTATTCTACTTTGACGATATCAAAGATTTCTTGTTTCGAGGCCAATTCAATAATTTCATCGATGAGTGCCAACTCTTTTAGTTTTATGATGAGATTCTTTCTTATTTCAAATCCATCGAAAAACTCTGTGATGACATTACTTTCTATACTATGATCGTATAATTTGGTTTGAGAAATAAAATCAGCATAAACATCCTCTCCTTTGATGCCTGCTTTTGACAGGTCGGATAGAAAGGCGTTGATTCGTTGATTCAACTGCTGGTTGCACTCAATAACGGTTTTTGCTTCCTGTTTTACACCAACGGTCATCAAGTAATAGTCGGCTTCTTTATTCAACAATACACTTGCATTGATGGTCAAGTTAGAAGCTGTTGAAACAATACTACTTTTGTTGATGGAGACAGGACTTTGGCTCCTGTTATTACTGTTTTGATAAACCTGGTTTCCTCCTACCTGGGCATAGGAATTTGCACTAAATATTACGAGGAGAATAATAGTGAGATAATTTTTCATCGAATTCCTTTTTTAGAAGCGAGTGTTGGGAATGTCTACCGAAACTCTTTGATGTTTGTTCCGATTGTCAAATGATTGACGCCGCCACCAATGTGAAAGTTGGTTCTACCGTAGTCTAATCGAAAACGGTTGATTTTCACTCCCGCGCCAAAGGTGAAGCCTCCCAGGCTGCGATACTCTTCTATGCTCAGTTCTTTGCGCAGCAGATGGCTGTAGCCGAAACGCAGGCGGAAATTATCTTTTTTACCCACAAAAAGTTCTCCATTGAAAACGAAGTGACGGGCAAAGTTATCAAACCAGATTTCGGTATTGGTCTGTTCTGAATTCACATCCCCAAAAAGAAGAGTGGTTTCTGTTGAATTTGGATCATCGTAAAGAATATTCCAACGATCGAGATAGCGATAGATGAGCGAGAACTGGAAAGGCAAATGTTTCAGTCGCTTGCTGATTCCTGCTTGAAGTTCAAAAGGAAGCGGTTCTACATTATCTTCTCGGTAAGTAGTCAGCTGGCGGCCAGCATTGCGGGCGACCATGGTTATGATCAGGTTTTTAGCGGTATCCTGATACAAGAGGCTCAGGTCTGCTACGATCCCTGCAGAGTTGTAGCTTTCCAGACGAGAAGTGACAAACCGGAGGTTGATCCCCCCACGCAGTCGTTCTGCAAGCTGTCGGCCAGCACCAATGCTGATGCCGTACTCTGCTGCTTTGAAGTCGCCCTCAACTTGACCGAGGTTGTTGGTCAGGTCAAAAGTACCGTAGTTGGCATAACGAATACCGCCAGAAAAGGTGGTTTTTAGCTTTTGGTGGTAATACCCCCCCGCAGCATAGCCGTATTGAACGCCGCCAGGATGAAAAGCATGGCTAAACGAGAGCTGTTCATGCATCAGCGGATTGAGGGCTGCCGGGTTGTTGGCTGCAATGTTGATATCATCATCAACTACTGCAATATGTGTTCCTCCAAGTGCCGAGACTCTGGCAGAAGGCGCAAAGTTGAGAAATTCGTAAGTAAACAATCCGCCGACTTGAGCAGCCAGTACGGATGAAAAACAAAATGCTAAGGAGAGTAGTAGTAAGCGCATATTTATTCCTGCTTTTCTTCTGCCGACCAAGTGGTAGTACATCGTCCGCTAACGCATTGCATGGTGCGGGTAAGCTCCCCTTGTTCATCGTAAATTTTTAATTCACCGTGTTCAAAATCCCCATTGAGGTAAGCTCCTTCAGCAGCCAGATTGCCATTGCGATGGTACTCTATAAAAGGACCATTTTCCAGGTTTTTTGAAAATGAGACGGCTTCTTTAAGTTGACCGTTGTCGTAATAAGTATTCCACTTGCCGGTCATTTCGTTATTGACGTAATTTCCTTCTTGCTTAAGCATCCCATTTTCATGGTAAAGGCGGTAAGGGCCATCAAAAATACCTGTACGATAATTTTCAATAATACTGGTGTCTCCAGTAGCGGTGAAAAGGATGCGTTGCCCATCAAGGGTGTCTGATTGATAATGGGCGACCTCTACCAATACTCCATCAGGAGAAGTGGTATAAGACCAACCTTCGCGAGCAAAATCGCTTTTTCGGCGTTCAAAACGAATGGTATTACCGAATTCATCTTGTTCAGTGATCTCTTCAATATTGCTTTCGCAAGAAGGGAAGAGGAAAACTGCTGTGATTAAGCCTATAAAAAACGCGAACCATCTGTCCAAGGTCAATATCATTTGGTTAATAACGGTTAAAAATAACCAGTACAATTGAATAACGACAACTGTTGGGGTAGATTGTTCGCGTTAACGTGTGTAGGCGGACTAAAATGTCGTCTTCAATTCTATTCGACGATTGTTCGACCGATACTTTCGTAGATGAAGCCTTTTTCTTCCATCAACTCTAATGGATAAAGGTTGCGGCCATCAAAAATGATGGGCTCCTTCAATAATTCTTTCATCACCTGGAAGCTAGGGGTACGGAACACACTCCATTCTGTGGCTATAGCCAATGCGTCGGCACCAATTAAGGCTTCGTACTGATCTTCGCAGAAGTGAACCTTGTCTCCGAATATGGCTTTTACATTATCCATTGCTTCGGGGTCAAAAGCCCGGATTTTTGCACCTGCTTCCAGCAATGCTTCAATGGTGTAGACGGCTGGAGCTTCACGAATATCGTCGGTATTGGGCTTAAAGGCTAAACCCCAAAGACCGATTGTTTTTCCTTTCAGGTCATCACCATAACGAACTTTGATCTTGTCGACCAAGCGCATTCGTTGCTGATGATTAACAGACATAACAGACTTAAGAATACGGAAATCGTAATCGTACATGTCGGATGTCTTGGCTAGTGCTTGCACATCTTTCGGAAAGCAACTGCCTCCGTAGCCTACGCCAGGAAAAAGGAAGCGTTTGCCAATACGGGTATCGCTGCCCATACCGTGGCGCACCATGTCTACATTGGCACCTACTTTTTCACAAAGGTTGGCTATCTCGTTCATGAACGTGATCCGGGTAGCGAGGTAAGAATTGGCTGCGTATTTGGTCATCTCTGCCGAGCGCTCATCCATAAAGATGATGGGGTTTCCTTGGCGGACGAAGGGCTCATACAGTTGACGCATGTTTTTCCTTGCGCGATCTGACGCTGTGCCGATAACCACACGATCCGGTTTTAAGAAGTCTTCTACAGCTACCCCTTCTCGTAAGAATTCGGGGTTGGAGACTACATCGAATAAGTCTGTTGACAAATTTTTAGCCAACGTAGCGTGTACGCGTTCTGCAGTGCCTACGGGTACTGTGCTTTTATCAACGATGGTTTTGTAGGACGTGATAATATGGCTAAGCTGATCTGCGACGCCCAGGATGTAGGACAAATCGGCAGAACCGTCTTCTCCGGGAGGGGTAGGTAATGCTAAGAAAATGATATCAGCATGCTCAACGGCTTCAGCCAGATCAGTAGTAAAAGATAAGCGCCCTTGGCGGGTATTGCGTTCAAAGAGTATCTCAAGGCCTGGTTCGTAGATGGGAACCTCCCCAGCCTGCATTCGAGTTACCTTTTTGGCGTCGATATCGACACATATAACATTATTGCCTGTTTCGGCAAAGCATGTACCGGACACTAAACCTACATAACCGGTACCAACTACTGCAATGTTCATGTTTTATTCCGTTTTTTGGGTATATTAGGCCGCAAAGGTAAATAATTGCCGGGGCTTATTATACTCTTGTCTGGAGCAGTCCTTTAGACGTCAAAATTATCCATAGATACGTGGTGTATATGCGCCGATTTTTTCAACAGCTTTTCCATTCTTTTCCAATACAGTTACTTTTACTGCATTTGCGGAGCAATTTGCTCTTGCTTTCTCTCTGGATGGTTTTGCTGTTGATGATGTCTGGTAGCTTGGGGCGTAGATTAGGCCTCCAATATCTTTTTCTTGACCCAGAATACCTGGGGGAGGTCAATTTTCTCAGTTTTTACATTGTTGGTTTGGCATTGGGGGGCTTTTTTATGAGTTGGAACCTTACGACCTATTTACTCACGGCGCAGTATTTTCCTTTTCTTGCTAGCCTTACCCGTCCTTTCTCCAAGTTCAGTGTCAATAACTTACTTCTGCCGCTTGCTTTTGGTGGGTTTTATCTCTTGTTGATTGGGTATTTTCAGGATCACTATCAGGAAATGCCGCTGGCTGAAAACGCCTGGCATTTACTGGCGCTGATGCTGGGTAGTTTGACGCTCGTGATAGGGTATTCCGTGTATTTTAATTTCACGAATCGCGATATTTCCTATTACCAACGCAAGCGATTGCCGCCCAATCAGGTGAGTTTACACATTACGCCAGGGCACCGTCGGGCAGATTTGGACTACCTGAAACTAGATCGTAATAGACTTAAGGTTTGGACGTACCTTGGCGAAAACCTCCGCCCTCGGCTCGTGCGTAGTGTGGCCCACTATGAATCGCGCTTGTTGCTCAATATATTTAAACAGAACCACCTTAACGCACTTGCTTTGCAACTCATCAGTATGATGTTGTTGTTGGTTTTGGGGTATCTCGTTGATTGGGAGATTTTTCGGATTCCTGCTGGCGCTAGTATCATCATTCTCTTCAGTTTATTGATAGCATTTATTGGTGCATTGACCTACTGGTTTGCTGCCTGGCGGGCTTTCGTGATCATATTATTGCTCTTTGGGATCAACTACATTACGTCTTTCGGGATCTTCAATCATCCTAGTGCAGCTTACGGTTTAAATTATGAGGGAGAGCGTGCAGTATACAGCTACGATCGGCTTCAAGAAATTTGCTACGAAGATCAGGTAAACAAAGATTTAGCGGCCACTCAGCAGATATTGACAACGCGAGTAGGCTTGATGGACACGGGAGAAGAAAAACCCAAGATCGTTTTCCTTTGCGCCAGTGGCGGCGGCCTCAAAGCTGCTACCTGGAGTACCCATGTTTTACAAAAAGCAGACAGCCTGAGCAGTGGTCGTTTGTTTGACCATACCGTTTTAATGACTGGTGCCTCTGGCGGAATGTTGGGCATGGCCTACCAGCGAGAGCTGTATCGTTTGAATAAAGAAAACCGTAACCAAGTCTATAAACGTGAGTATTTGGACAGGATCAGCTTGGATTTACTAAATTCTATCGCGTTTACACTGGTTGCCAATGATATTTTTGTGCCTTGGCGCCGTTTTGAATATGGTGGGCACAATTACTTCCGCGACCGCGGCTACGTGCTGGAAGAACAGCTCAACGAGAATACGGAAGGCATACTGGATCGCCCGCTGGCGGCCTATCGGCAGGAAGAAATAAACGGCGAGGTGCCTCTACTGTACCTGAGTCCTGCTATTGTGAATGATGGTCGCCAGATGATCATTTCGCCGCAAGGAGTGTCCTTCATGATGTTGCCGCCCGTAGGTTTTGAGCAACCAAAAGCCTATGAAATCGATGCGGTAGATTTTCGCTGGTTGCTGGGCGCGCAAGGAGCCGATAGCCTTCGGTTTTTAACGGCATTGCGTATGAATGCGACCTATCCTTACGTACTGCCCACCGTGCACCTGCCTACTCAGCCGACGATTACGTTAGTAGATGCAGGTTTTCGTGACAACTATGGTATCCAAAGTGCCACCCGCTTTATTCAGGTTTATCAGGATTGGATCAAGGAAAACACGAGCGGTGTAGTTTTAGTACAAATTACGAGTTCGGAAAGAATCGAAAGTATACCGGCCAGCGACGCCAGCGGGATCGTAGAATCATTGTTCAACCCGCTGGGGATTGCAGGCAAGGTACTGGATGTTCAAGAGCTTCAGCACGACAATACACTTAGTTTTATCCATGATCTGCTCGGGCCCGAGCACTTTGAACTCATCCGTTTTATTTATCGGCCTACCAATGAGAAAAAACTAGAAGCCTCTGTTTCTTTCCACCTTACGCAGCAGGAAAAGCAAGACGTATTGGAAGCCTTGGCCTTGCCGGCAAATAAGGAGAGTATGCGGCGGTTATTGGGAAGCTTGAATGGGGTAGAATAATTAACCAGGCTAGACGCCTGCTAGTCTTTGTTGCGCAAGGCGTAAGCCTGAAGCCCGGCGGACGGAGGAGCAGGACAAAGGATGGGCAGGAGCGTTAGCGACAGACAGCCTGGTGCCGTAGTGGTGTGCGCAGCAAACGCCACTAATGGCATGGCCCCTGATAACCATGAGGGGGACGTAATTCGGAGGAGCGTGGATGATGGTTACCTTTGTCCGTTTCGTTCAATTAATGATAAAAGAAAGACGATGCTAAAAGCTACGCCACTAATAATACTGTGCTGGTTGATGAGTTTTGCCAACGAGGCTAAGGCCCAAATTGGCAAAGAATACTGGGATCTGGAAGTGAAAGGGCCGGTGCGAGAAATAGTGATGACCAATACTTTCAATTTCACAGATGAAAATGGGGAGGTAGCAGAAGCACCACGAAATGAGACGACGATTTTGGTGAAAAACGGCCACCACATTGCGAGAGAAGATAGGATGACCGTTGGTACAATTACGAGGTCTAGCCATGCCGAAATGGACTGGGATGGCGATCGGCTTACCATGGTACGGGAATACAGCAGTTATGGTGAAGGTAAAAAACGCCTGACCAAACGCTACCAGCCACTTTACGACAGCAAAGGTGTATTGGTTGCTGAAAACATACTGGACAACAAAGACAAACTAATGGCCAACCTCATCTATACACATGGCGTAGCTGACAATGGCAACGAGATTGTGCAAATGACGATGTACAAGCCGGACTATACTACACCCCAAGGGCATTATTATATTGAATCTGATGAATGGGGAGAGGTCCTCCATATTGAATCTGTAGGAAAAGATACCGGTGCCTATATTCAGCGGATCAGTATGGTCGGAGATTCGGTCATTACCTTGCGCCATATTATTGCTAGTCGTGAAAAGCGAGGTACCAAGGACACTTTTTTGGTGGAGCAGGTTTATGAGTACGATACTTACGGAAATGTGATGTTTGCCGCCAGTCAGATAACGCCGGTGAACCAACCTGAGCTAGGGATACAGCGGATGCAAACCCAGAATGTGTATTACTACGAAGGAGATGATCTGCCCAGCGCAAGCTCCGAGAACGCGGTGCCAGATCTGATTGGGAAATGGTCTAGTAACGGCTATAATATTGAACTCACTTTTGGCAGTTCAAATTCACCTACAACAGGCATTTTTAGTACCGATCAGCTCCGTGAAAATGACCCTGAGATAGTAGAAGAAGGCAGCGATTGGATTTTCAACTTGCGCGACGCAGCGATAGGAGAGTGGTATTACGACCAACAAACGAAAATGATCACCTTTAAACAGGCGGAGTATATGCTCATGAAGGTGAAGGCCGAAGTTGTTGATTACAAATTGATCATGGTTTCGGAAGGGGAGTATCCTGCGGTTTTGGAGTTGGAGAAGAAACAATAGTTTTTTAGAGCTTCATCTCCGCAAAAGACAATACAGCAGGACAGTTTTTCTCCGAAAAATAAGCCCTGATTTGTTCTTCGTCCCAATCAGATAGCACCATCACAAAATCGCCGCCCCATGCGCCGAGGGATTTTATGGTGCCGGGGAAATTGGCAAAGCGAAGGTCTTGCACCTTGTCCATTTGCAATACCTGGCTGATAAAATCTTCGTGGGCCGCAGCAGTTTGTTGGGCTTCCAGGAGGGTGTTGGCCTGATGAAAGGCGCGGGTGAGTTCGCTTACTTCGTCGACGAGAGAAGCTTGGGTGCCGCCCAGTTCACGGTAGTAGCGGATGCCTTCGCGACTGTTTTGTTTTTGTCCCAGGTAGGCAAAGTAGAGTTGTTTGTGATACGTAGGCACCCAGTGGGCAGGTTCACTATGTGGCTGGCCGTTGGGTCGCTGGAAGAAAATAGGCCCGTCGGCCGTAGCGCAGGCAATATCGTAGCCCGAGCCACCAAAAGTATCGGCCAATAGCTGGTAAGGATCGGTTTTGGAGATTTGGGCGAGCAAGCTTACGAGGGTAGAGCTACTACCGAGTCCCCATTCGCGATCAAACTCCAGGCGTACGCGTACATCAGCTTGAAAGAGCTTGGTTAATCCTCGGGTATTTTGTTGCTGGATGGCTAGAAACAACTGTTGTAGCCGTTCGGCGACTGCCAAGTCGGTGTGTTCTCCCATGATGGGTTGGCCGTCCTTTAGGGTCCAGCTTCCGCGAAACCATTCTTCGCCATCTTTGGTGAGGCTGCGCCAAAGGAGTTGGAAAGGGTAAGCAGGCTGTGGATCAATGGCTAGTCGCTGGCCAAAACGTGTGGGCATAGCCAGCGCCAGGGCACCATCTAGTACAAAATACTCTCCTGTAAGTAACAGTTTGCCGTGTGCGTACATATTTAGTATTGCGCAGAAAATAAAGTGCGCTTTTTATTTAATCGCCATTCCTTAGCGTTATTGAACGGTATTGTATTGGGCCATAAACTCCCTGACAGCAGTGAAAGACACCGTACGGTCTGCGAAATAGACTTTTGCTTCTTCGATTTGGGCAGGGGTAGCGCCGAAGTGGATCATGATGTTTTGCAGGTGCATCTTCATGTGCCCGGCCTGTATACCTGTCGTTACCAGTGAACGCAAGGCTCCGAAATTTTGCGCCAAGCCGGTTGCCGCGATCACCTGCATCAGCTCTCGGGCAGAAGGTTGCCCCAGTATTTGCAGACTCATCTTAGCCAAGGGGTGCAGCTTTGTAAGGCCACCCACCGTGCCTAAGGCCAGCGGAATCTCCAACTCAAAGCGGAAGGTGTCGTCATTGATGACACAACGGCTAAGACTCCGGTACTGACCATCGCGAGCAGCGTAAGCGTGGCCGCAAGCTTCGATGGCCCGGAAATCATTGGCTGTAGCCAAAACCACCGAGTCGATCCCGTTAAAGATGCCTTTGTTGTGTGTAACTGCGCGGTAGGGATCGTGAACAGCAATATTTACCGCTGTTTCAAACTTGTGGCAAAAATGACGGACGTCGTCTCCGGTTTTGAGTGTTTTCTGCATGTCTTCCATGCTGCATTCTACCCAGGCTTTTACCACACAGTCGGGGGTATAATTGCTCAGAATGGCCATCAGTATTTGCAGTTCTCGTTCCTTCTCGGTGAGTTCTGGGGCACTGGCTGCCCACTGCTGCAAAGTAGCTCCGAATTGCTCCAAGACCGAGTTGATGAAGTTGGCTCCCATGCTGTCACAGGTTTCAAAACTTACCCGTAGCTGGTAGTAATCAGGTGCGATTTCTGTTTTGCGTAGCCAATCGAGTCGTAGAATTCCGCCGCCGCGCTTTTCCATGTTGGCGGTGAGGTGGGTGGCTTCCAGGCGGAGTCTTTGCTCCAGCTCAGGAAATAATGTTTGCCAGCGTTCTGTCGTTCCGCTCCAGCGGAAATGTAGCTGCCCTAGTTTTACGGTATCGACAACCTCGGTATGAAAACCTCCGAGAGGGAGCCAGAATTTAGCTGCTGAAGCTGCTGCTGCTACGACTGAGCTTTCTTCGATCACCATTGGCACTGCATACACTTTGCCATTGATCATAAAATTCGGGGCGATCCCAAAAGGTAGCGGAAAATTACTGATGGTATTTTC
Source organism: Lewinella sp. (assembly GCF_050633125.1). Taxonomy (NCBI): domain Bacteria; kingdom Pseudomonadati; phylum Bacteroidota; class Saprospiria; order Saprospirales; family Lewinellaceae; genus Lewinella; species Lewinella sp. The sequence goes on along the minus strand of NZ_JBOEFX010000021.1, from coordinate 8,192 downwards.
GCTAAAGCCATCCAGGATACGTTGTAAATCTTTGTCCTGGTGCCAAAAACTGGCCAACTCTTGGGTGGCAACAGTAGGTTCTTCGAGGAAATGAGTACTCAACCAATCGATTTTGGCTTGCTTGTCCATTTTCGAAAAACCGGCTATTTTTTTATCCTGCATAGTCACTGTAGGTAAGAATGTCGTCTATTTTAAACGAAGGAAAGTTTTGGCCACCTTCAATCCGCGAGCTTGTGCCTGAACGTAAGTTTGCAGTTGCTCATAATCGTCCTGAGCGTGCCGCAGGAAAGCTGAAGCTTGTCCGTATATACTCTTAAACTGAATCTTCTCCGTAAGGTAATAACCATCCAGGAAATTTTGTACGCCTCCGGAAATGATAATGTGCTCGCATTGTAGCTGTGCGCCCAATTCTTCCTTTAGTTCATTGACAAGCTCCACCATTTCGTCTGCTCCGTGGCCTACCCTAGCCAATGGCTCATAGACAAGGTGCTTGGCAGGGTCGCTACGTAGTAATTCCAGTTTGGCAAAGTTAGTGCCGCCACTTGCCGCAAAATCTATAGCGGCCAAAGGCAATTGCAAAAGGGCGCGTAAGCTCTCTTTTCCCATGCCTTGGCCCACTTCTTTTACGATAATGGGCAAGTCTGGAAGGTCGCTCAATACTGCTTTGATGGTCGTCAAGGGGGCGTGCTGGAAGCGGTCACCTTCTGGTTGTAGCCATTCTTGTAGTGGATTTACGTGAATGATGAGCCCGTCGGCATCCAATTTTTTCACCATGGTACTCACTCTCCACAATTCTTTGTCCGCTACCAGTTGCTCTAGTTGAGCAATACCGAGGTTAGCAAAAAGCAATTGGTCGTCGCCGATCAGTTCTCGTACCGCAAAATCACTTAATCGTTCATCACTGTAGAGTAGCGGGCGACAAGAGCCCAGGCCCATGCCCATTCCGAATTCGCGGCAGGCGCGTGCCAGGTTTTGGTTGATACGCTGCGCTTTTTCGGTCCCTCCTGTCATACTGGAAACCCATAAAGGCAGCCTCATTGTTTTGCCCAAGAAAGAGAATTCCTCAGCCGTGCCCTCTGCTGGATGAGCTGCAATGATGGGTTCGTAATAAAAGCGAGCATCCAGGGTAGCCGCAGCAACTTGGCTTTGAAAAGCCAGCTCAATGTGATCTTTTTTCCGCTCGGCAGCGGTAGGGTCATCATCGGGTAATCCTGCCTGTTGGGTATCCATATCCACGCTTGAAAGTATGCTTGACATGCAAAGTTAGTTAACTTGGGCTAATCGTTAGGAATAATGCCAAAACAGCGTGACCGGCTAATGGTTCAGCTTGAGCCCCAAGATTGGTTACCTTTCGGTATCCATTTGAAATAGACTGTTCCCTTTTATTATTTCTGGAAAAACCCAAAGAAGTGAATTTCAACTACTTATATAAAGAAACAAAAGAACTTCGGCCAACTCTTTTTGTAAGTGCTAGCGGTATAAGCTACTATCTTAAAGATTCTTTTACTAAGCCAACACTACAGGTCTACAGTCAGGAATATGAGCTTATTAACCAAATCGAGCTGCTGGATTTATTAACAGAGATTCAAGCAACGGCAGTTCGCCCATTGTTTAAAAAGCCCGACGTCCGGCATATATTCACTGCCGATGATGAAACTATTGTCCTCAGTTTAAGAGAAAGTATCATCGTTGTTATTGACACAGCAGGGACACTCCTTAAAAGACATACTATTTATGACCTGAAGGAAACGGAAACGGCTAATGGCCACCTGAGATGCAAATTCCAGCCGCTTAGTGACGAGAGGCTAGGGGTGATTGTTGAATCTCAATTCAAAGGTAATCTACTGGCAATAAGCAAGGGTGCTAATCCTTCCTTTTTAAACGACACTTTTTTTGAAACACAGTATTTAAACGATACCATCAAGTATCCTTCGGAAACCTCTATCTCCGTTAAAAACTTGCAAAACTTTGGCGAGAAAGAAACGATAGGGCTTGAGCTCATAAAAATTGGTAAGGATTACTTTGCAAATAGAAGTGAAGACAAACTATTCGTACATCACCCTGATCAAACCGAAATATGGGCTATTCAAGAATTTGCACCCAATGTACTGGTCGCATTAGTGATGACGGATAATAAGAGCAAGTCGAATTTTGGTAATAAAAACATGCCTTATTATATCATGTTTATCGACCTCGGTACCGGAGAGGTCATAAAAAAGATAAGCCCAGGCGATAGAAGCATCTACCAGGGTAATATGCGAACATCTTTTTTCAAAGATGTCCAAGGAAGGTTGCACCTAAAAACAGCCGCTTCCATCTATAGGATTGAAAAAGACATGGAGCTAAAAGAAATCATTTCTTTGGAAGAGCGAAAATTTGCCAAATTCAGGAAGTTCTACATTACCGGACAACAAGGAAAAGTCATCCACTTTTCTGATGAAAGTACAGGCGAGATCTTTAATTGTGAATTTGACGACTTTACTGGTGACGCAATTGTTGGAATGATAAAAGCTTATAGGAAAGCACTGAAACAGGCTAAAATAAAGCCGTGATTCACGGTAGTGATAAGTCTCAATAGGCGCTACCCTTTCAGCTTTTGTTTCAAATAAACCACTCCTTTTTATTATTTTTGACAAAACAACCTGAGGGAGTTCGCAAAAAAACAATCTATACCCTTTTACGTAGATTCTTTATTACCTAATACCTAAACCCACTTTATGCAACTACTGAAAACAGCAACTGCTGATACTGTTGCCAATTACCTTAAAACCCGCTTGGTTCAACTTGGGGTTCAAGATCTCTTTGGCGTAGCGGGCAATTACGCAGCACCTTTTCTCGATACAGTACTGGCCGACCCCGCCCAACATATCCAGCTTTTAGGAACTACTACCGAAATGAATGCAGGCTATGCTGCCGATGCTTATGCTCGCTATCATGGTTATGGTGGCGCTTTCGTGACTTATGGCGTTGGGTCTTTCAGTATTCTTAATGCTACGGCGGGATCTTTTGTAGAGAAAGTGCCTGTACTCGTTATTAATGGTGCGCCTACTAATAAGGAAGACAACATTGAGAAAAATGCGGGCTTACTTTTCTCCCATTCTACGGGTAACAAGTTTGCGGATATTGAAATGTTTCGCAAGGTTACCATCGCGGCCGAGCGTATCACCAATGCCAATCTCGCTCCTTTTCAAATCGACAAAGTGATAACGGCGATGATCGCTTACCAGCAGCCGGGCTATATCGAAGTAGCTGAAGATGTGTGGCGATCACCTTGCCCATCACCAAAAGGCCGCCTGAAGGTTAACCCTACTCTGACCACTTCTGTTTCGGAAGTAAAGGCTGCTGTAGATGCTGCGATGGAAGTGATTTCCTGCTTTCCGAAAGTGGTCACCTGGGCGGGGATTGAATTACGGCAGCAAAAACTCACGGCGGAATTCGAACAGCTATTAGAACAACTGAATAAGCTTGTGCCTAAAGGCGAGCAGGCCATCCAGTTTGTGACATCCTTTATGAGTAAATCCGTCCTTGCAGAGGATCATCCACGCTTTGATAGCTGCCGAGTTATAGAAAAAAAATTGACCAGTGAAGTTATACCTGATTATTGCCTTTTGGGGATCGGCGGCTGGACGGTAGATGCCAATGTGGCTAGTCAGAATATCCGAGATGAGCGCCTAATCCTGGCTTGTAATGGCGGCGTTTTAGTAGGTGCAGAATTTTTCCCAACCGTTGCTTTGCCAGACTTTATTGATCAACTCACTCAGCGTTTACGTCACCAAAATGGCCTTTCCTTAAAAGGTGCCGTACTAAAGCCGTTGCCAGCACCCAACCTCGGTAAAGCACTTACTTTCGATACCTTTTTTCATGCGCTGCAGCAGGGCTGGAAGCCGGAATACATCTTGCTCTCTGGCGTAGGATTCACCCTTAGTATTGCTTCTTATCTCATGGGCGTGGCTCAAAACGGCTACCTCACTGATGGGGTATGGCTTTCTATTGGTTACCCGGTCGGAGCCGCTACCGGTGTCGCGCAGGCTTGCAAGCGAGCCGCCGCCACAAAGGGGCAAGATAAACGCACCTTTGTCGTTATCGGCGACGGGGCCTTTCAAGAAGTTTGCCAAGCAGTTTCTGATCATAATTATCATGAGCAAAACAACGTGATCTTCGTTCTTTCCAATACCATCTATGGCATCGAGCAGTTTCTGGTCAATCCTAATCCTTTTCGGGAAGCCCCTACGGATTACGAACCACCGAACGAAATACTCAATACGGTATACAGCTACAACGACCTCCACCAATGGGATTACGTTAAGCTAGCGGAGTCATTCGGCAGTATCGGCATTCGGGTGACTACTCTTGAAGAAATGGACCACGCGATGTGCATGATCGAAGATCATCTCGACCGTAATTTCCTTATTGAAATAGTAGTACCTAAGACCGATATTCCTGCAGATCTACTGGCTGTAACGCCCTATGTAGGCGAAGACGAAACGGCTAATGAAAATTGGCCGCCAGCCAGTAAGTTTTAGCAGAAGTCAAATAGAATTAAGTCAAAACCATATTCATAAAATAAAACCAAACCCATGCGAAAATTTAAAGATGTCAAAGGCCAAGAGACCTACGATGTTGCCATTATCGGAGCTGGCATAGCCGGTCTTTATTCTGCTTTCCGCCTGATTGAGAAAGATCCCAAGTTGAAGATCGCCATTTTCGAGCGCCTCAACCGTACCGGCGGTCGCCTTGATTCAGATATTATCAAATTGACCAATGATGGCGAGCTAGCCCCGAAAGGCGACCAGCACGGTATCAATACTATCAAGGAAGAACAAGGCGGAATGCGCTTCAACGACAGTATGGAGGAGTTGATGAACCTGATTCATGAACTGGACTTGGAAGATCAGGTCGTACCTTTTCCAATGAAAAGCGAGGTCGTCGTTAAGGAAGGCGAACCGGCAGTAAATACCAATAGGTTCTATTTCCGTGGCCACGGGTTTTCCGTCGCCGATGCCGTTGCCAGCGATAATACCATTTGGGGAACCTTATATGATATCGACCAGGTAGAAGAAGGGCTCGATCCCAACCAGATTATTGCCAATGCTTTTAACCGCATACTGAAGGCCAATAACTGGTCGATGGGCGAAGAACTTTCCGCCGATCAGTGGACAGAAATACGCGAAAAGGTAGAATGGAAAGGCAAAACCCTCAATAAATGGCATATATGGGGCTTGTTTCGCGATATGGGCTACTCCGAGGAATGTGTCCGTATGCTAGCAGATACTACCGGGTTTCCAGACACCTTCAAAGCATTTACCAATGCTGGTGGTGCTTTTCAGTTGCTTGCTGACTTTCCTAAAAACCCGGTCTACAACACCTTCATTGAAGGGTTTAGTACGCTCCCCGATGCGATTGTTAAACGCCTGAAAGGCAAGGTCGACATTTACCTAAGTACCAACCTCAACAGCATGCACAATGCCAAGGATGGTTTCGAACTACGCATGGCCGCCGCCGAGCGGGGCAAAAACGCAACCCCGTTCAGCAAAGACACCAAGTCTGTACACGCGGCACAGGTGATTCTCGCTACAGCGGTAAAAGGAATTCAGGATATTTTCTATAAATCTCCGGCTTTGTTTAGACACAAACAGGCTCCAAAACTTTGGAACGCCATCAACGAGGTAGAGGGAGCAGAGTTGATGAAGATCAACTTATATTTCAAGGAAGCCTGGTGGCTCAATGGTATGACCGGGCGTCCTGAAATACAGTTTGGCGGTAATTTTACCACCTTGCCGCTCAATGCTATCTATCCGTTCTATGCGCTAGAAAGCATCTCCTTTGATGGCGATAACGCCAAGCTCAAGCACAGTCACTATGATCGGCCGGCTGCTTTAACTTTGTACACCGATTTTAGCAAGAGTCAGTTTTGGGAAGGATTGCAAAACATCGAACCGATGTTTGATTCAGACCTGCAGCAACACTTCAGCAAGGCCAAGGTGCAAGACCTTTTCCCCGCTTCGCAGGCGGTTGTCGACGAGATGATCAAACAGCTCTGCCTGCTCTTTGGGGTCACCAATTTACCGCAGCCCATCCTCACCAGTTACCGATCATGGAACGGTAAAGATGATTTTGAGTACGCCTACCACCAGTGGAGACTCAACGCCGAAGATAGTGTCACGCGCCATTATCTGGCCAAACCCTACAAAGACAAGGGTATCTACCTCTGTAATGAAGCCATCTCCGATATGCAAGCTTGGGTCAACGGATCGCTGCGCTCAGCCGATATGGCTTTAGCTCACTTCGACATCGAAGCGATGCCAAAGCGGCCTACAGAACGCGGCGGACTGGACGAGGTAAGACCACCACTCAAAAAGCTTGGATTTGGCGGCGTTTGGGGGTAGGGATTAGGTGAGGTTTAATTATAAGTACGCCATAATCAGCGAGCTGCATTGTATTAAACCTCACTGTATTAAGTACAAGCTAGTTGGTACTTGGTGTCGCATGAAACCAAGTTGGGCGAAACGCTACGCGTGCTAAGAGAAAATCACCGGAAAAGACTAAACGAATACATCAGAAAAGAAAGACTCAAAAATGAATGAGATATTTGAAGAATTAATTAATTCGGGTTGGAAGGTTGGGGAAGTTCCATACTCACTCATTAACAAGCATAATTATGTTTTAATAGAGGACACAGGTTCGTGGATGATGCTAATGGATCCGGAAGGGGAAAGGATTTGGGATTATCCTGTTCTTTCTTCTTATAAAGGTTGGGTATGTAACTCAATAAATAGAGAATGCAAGAATGATTTGCTTCTTAAGAATTCTATTCTCACTTAGGGAGAATAGAATAAAATTTGATGTTATTACCGAGTACAAAATTTAATAAAAAATGAATAAATATTCGTGGGTAATATTAGTATTTGTTTTTCCATTTTTTTCGAATGGATGCTTTATCGATGTTGAAGATAAAGACACTTTTAGTATCAAATATGTCTGTGATTGTATAGCATCGGCTAAAAGCATAAATTTTGATAAAGCATTAACGAGTTGTACTCAAGACATAAGTCAAGAAATTGCTGAATTAGGAGCAAAAGAAAACCTTTCAGATGAAAAAATAGAAAAACTTGTTCTTCTTGGGATGTCTGATGTAATACTAGAACTAAGTAAAAGATGCCCAGATTATAGAAATGGATTTCTCAAATCATTTGACATCAAATTCGGTGAAAAAAGTCAAGAAGAATCGGAAGTATTGATAGACGAATTTTTCTTGTCACAGGAAAAAGGAATGATCGACTCATTAGATTTGATTGACGCGTTTTTATCGTTATCAAAAGAAGTAAAAGCAGAAGAGGTGATAGATGACCTATTGAATAGGAGTCCAAAATCTAGTTACGCATATTGGATGAAAAGCTATCTATTTTGGAAGCAAAACAGAATAGAAGAATCAATTCAATGCCTAGATTCTGTTATTAGCTTGACAGACGAGAGAGACTCGAGGCTTATATTTGAGTCTATTAAGAATTCGATTAGTCCATTGGAATCTTTGGAAGGAATAGAATTGTCTTATAAGGATATGATGGAGACTCTTTAAGTAGAGAAAGTTGAAAGACTACAGCTATAAATAATATAGTGATTGAAAACAACAAGGTAGTATTGCATAAAGTGTGTCAGTAGTTTTTCCTAATAATTCAGGTTTAAAGATAAAGAAATAAGAGGATTCCCTCCGGTTCCCTGGCGTAGCGTAGCGAAGCCAGGGAACCGGAGGGAATCGCTGCTCGATATTTAGAGGTCCAGTCGCAATCGGTCATCATAAATAATAGCCAATTGAGATAGAATTCGATTCCAGTTATGCATCGGTTTTTTCCACTTTGCGGTGACGTCTCGTTGGACGAGAAACAGGAGCTTCATAAGCGCCATGTCGGAGGTGAATGACCCTTTGGTCTTAGTGACTCTTCGCAATTGCCTGTGGAAGGCCTCTATAGCGTTAGTGGTGTACATTACCTTGCGTACCATAGGGCTATAGTTGAACATGAGGGCTAAGTTTTCCCAGTTCCGTCGCCATGAGGCGATCACTTTTGGATATTGCTTGCCCCATTTTTGATCCACACGGTTAAGTGCGTGTTCGGCTTTATCGCGACTTGAAGCTTGATAAATAGTCTTCAGGTCGGCCATGAACTCTTTGGTGTCTTTATAGGCTAAATACTTCT
>NZ_JBOEFX010000020.1:93416-125198 GCF_050633125.1 Lewinella sp. | reverse complement strand
GTACCAGACATAGATTATTCTAAACAACCCCTTGTGACTTTGTGGTAAAAAAACCTAGTTGACAAAATAAAGGAACCGGACAGCGAACTTAATCGCTGCCCGGCCCGGAATAATAGCAACTATCTACTTATCTCCAATTGCCCTTCTGAAGATAATAAAACACCCTTGCGGGTCGGACTTCTCAGCCCGGACTGATCGACACGCCTCTAATCATAGGGGATAAGCGTTCGACCGGCCCGAAATGTTTGGCATTCCGTTAACAAATTGGATTGCATGCCACTATTGGTATGCGAGTGTAATCAGATTTCCTTCTCAAATTCTTTTTTTAGTGCTCCCCGGCCTTTCCTAAGATCGGCCGGGGAGTGCCCTAATGAACAGTGTGTGTGTTTCCTCAAGTGCTATAAAAAGCAACTCAAAAGGTTAAAAAAGATCAGCTCATCCACTGATCTGGTTTTAGGTGTATACTTTGGGACCAAATGCCCAACTCAAAAAACATCACAGAATCAAAAAATGGTGTTAATGGGGTTTCGTTCCCTATCCTTGTGCGATTCCTTAAAGTTGGGACGGCAATGCGAGCATTACCGCCCACCAAACTAAGTGAATCTTAAGGACAGATTAAATCTTTCTGGGTTTCAAATAAAAGCGGCATTCTTTTATGCTGCCCGTATTATTTAGGTTGTTTCCTTCTGAATACGCTACAAATGTAGGGGCTAGTATAGCGCATGGGAAACCAGATTTCAATTTTTCTTCGATATTCTAAAAGAGAAACAAAATTATAATTAACTGATTTTCAATATATTACATTAATAAAAATTCTTTTTCTAATAAATACTTTTTATTCAAAAAAAGATTCTTTTTAAGTTCTTCTTAACGCATCAACGGGTTTTTAAGGTTTCCTTACCACTTATTAAACTGTAGTTAAACCAACAATCAGCATAGGGTGGATCAAGTATTCTACCGCATCTTTCAGAATAACAACGGATGCTTACTTTCCAGCATCACAATACTACTGTTTATGAAAATGCTAATCCTATTTCGTGTTGCGCTATTGAGTTTACTATTCTCCTCTTTTCTCGGCGCAGTAAACTATGGCCCACCCATTATCGCTTATCATCGTTCAGATTTCCAGGGTGAAAGATTAAACATCCACGCTGACTGGTCCGTAAACAATCCTTATGACCATTGGAACGATGCTATCAACTCCATCATCGTACCCCGTGGCTATGAAGCTCACTTGTTCGAACATGGTGGCTTCAGAGGAGGGTACCTCGTGATACGAGGCCGATGGTCCAGCCGCCAGGATCGGTATTGGTACAATCGTATTTCATCCATTCGGCTCGTCCCAATTGCTCACGATCATCATGAGCGTATTCCTGAAGACCCCAACGTCAAATACCCCTACGACCCCCTTCCTTCTGATCATATAGGACATATTTGTGGGCCCCATTGTAGTAGAAACTGTGAATACCTCCCAGCCCCAACCATCACTGTATTCGAGCACCACAGCTATCGTGGAGCTTCTTTTACCATTACCGGCGAATGGTCGGCCCTTCACTCCGATGATTTCTGGAATGACCGCATCAGTTCTATCCACATCCCCCGTGGCTATGCCGTTATCCTCTACGAAAACGCTTACTATCAGGGGCGCTCCGTCGTACTCGAGCACAATTGGAGTCCATATAATAGTAGAGATTTCTGGAATGACCGCATCAGTTCTATCCGGGTCGTTCGTCGTTAGCGGGTTGTTATTTATTTGGCAGCCGCGCGAGCTGACGCCGCGCCGGGTCGTCCGTCGCCCTGGCGTGGCTCCTACCACCCCTGGCTGTGCTCGCTCCGCTGCGCCGTGCTCCCCTATTCGGTCCGCAACTTGGTTAAAATAAAAATCTCGTATTTTGCCAGATGATCATTCACCTCCTTGCCCCCTTTTTCAGTGGTAGCCACCAACGGTGGGCCGAGGGGTATGCGCGACACAGTCAGCATACGATCCGCTTGTTTACGCTACCTGGCCGGCACTGGAAATGGAGAATGCACGGTGCTGCCGTACAGCTGGCACAAGAGTTTTTAGCACAACCAGAACAGCCTGACTTATTGCTAACAACAGACATGCTCGACACCGCTACCTTTCTATCGCTGACGCGTAGTAGAACGGCCAAGCTACCCGTGGCGGTCTATTTTCACGAAAACCAGCTTACCTATCCTTGGTCCCCCACAGACGAAGACGTTCACCAAAAAAGAGATCGCCACTACGGCTGGATCAATTACACCTCCGCTCTGGCAGCCGATGCACTGTTGTTCAATTCGCATTACCATCAGCAAAGTTTCCTGGCCGCGCTACCAGGCTTCCTTAATGCCTTCCCTGATTACAAGGGCCTTGATACCGTAGAAGGAATAGCAAGTAAGTCGCAGGTGCTCTACCTCGGAATGGACTTTCTGTATTCGGAAGAGATTATGCCTCAAGACCGTAAATCACCTCCCGTCTTATTATGGAATCACCGCTGGGAGTACGATAAGAACCCTGATGCTTTTTTCCGAGTTTGCAAACAATTAAAAAGTGAAGGACGCTCTTTTAAGCTCGTAATCCTAGGGGAGCAATTTGCTAAAGCTCCAGCCGTTTTTTCGAAGGCTCAACAGGCCTTTAACAAAGAAATCATCCACTGGGGCTTTGCCAAAGACAAGCAGGAATACATTCGTTGGCTACAAAAATCTACCATTCTACCCGTCACCAGCAACCAGGATTTCTTTGGGGGTAGCATTGTTGAAGCCATGTATCACGGTGTCTATCCACTACTCCCTAATCGCCTTGCTTATCCAGAGCATATTCCTAAAGAATGCCATACGACGCATCTGTACGAAACGGAGGAAGACCTACTGATAAAGCTGCGCCAACTTCTTCTCCTTCCCACTCCTTCTAGTCAACACGACAGCTTCCGCAGCTGGGTATCCCACTACGGTTGGCAGCAGCTGGCTAGCGTTTATGACCAAAAAATGGAAGGTATATCAAATCAAGGCTAGGGTGTTTTTGAAACACCAAAGGTTATTTTTTTGCACCAAAATGAAGGACACTAAGCGTATATAAAAGGAAACACCTACCCCTCCATATTCGCAACCGTCAAGAACTCACCTAATCGGCGGAGCTGTCGTTGCCAATCGGAATCATTAGCGACCTCCAGGCTTTTGGTCATTACCTTTTGGCGGGCATAAAACAAATCCTGGCTACGCCACAGGTTCACACTTAGTTTGAGTGCGTTGATCTGTTCATGAATTTTCACCAATGCTCGTAGCTGATCATAGTATTTCAGTTCTGGGCGGAGGGCTTTTTGTTCCTGATACAGGCGCTTGGCAGCTAGAAGACTCACTTCTGGCACGTGTACTACAGCCACATCCCATTTATTGAATTCCTCTACTAGATGACGGAGTTTTCTACGATCTAATTGCTCTTGCTGGAAGAAAGCTTCCAGGTCTTCATTCAAAACATATTTTATGGCTGCTTTATAGGCTCCTGGAAGAGGAATATCACTATTAAGCATGCTGGTCATCAGCTGATAATTGCTATTGTAAATATCCCTGAAGTCCAGCTCTATGGCCTTCAGGCTACTATCTGTAATTTCTTTGAGCACCTTCCGTTTTTCATCACGGAACAAGTGCCAGATACTAAACTTCTCTGAACCGATGAAATTTTGCATTACTGCAATCACCTTGCCTAAATCTGGTGTACGAAAAGCCTCTTTAGCCTCCACTTCCATCTGGTCAAAATCCTTCCTCGACATCTGGGTACTCAGGTTACCAATGATGTTTTGTTTCCCTAGATGCAAAGCTGCAAAGCTGAAGTGCTTCCGGGATCGCGTAATCCGCGAACGGATACTTACCCTACCGATCACCAAACTCTGTTCTCCAGCAACCAGTTTCTCTAAAACTTCACTTTCCGTGGTATAATTAAACAAGGTCATCTTCTCCGGAAATTGAGCAAAAATAGAAGCCGTTGCAAAGTGCATGCCCACACGCTCTAAATCTACCCGTGAAGGCTCTACAAACTTTTGGTAACTGACCGCTCCGTTTTCATAAACGTTGCTGGGTGCTTCCGCTAAACGCGCGACGAATTCATCGTGCAGGTCGAGGCCTCCTACCTGTTTTGCATAGTAAATTGCGCGATTAGCATACTGCAAAATCTGATTGGTCTCCAAACCACTTATCTCATCAAAAAACCACCCACAACTCGTATACATCAAGATCGCCTGACGTTGCATTTCGAGTAATCGCCGCAATTGAATTTCTTCTTCATCTAGTAGTGTACGGGTAGTATGCTTTTCCAAAAATCTTTTCCAGGCCTTCCCATCACGATCCATAATGACATCAATATAGTCATTCCGTGCGCTCCAAGGGTCCGCCAGAAGTTTGCCTGCTTCTTTTTCATAAACAGGGATAAGCAAATCCCGTAGCCAGTCAAGTGTATCGCGCAAGGGGGCTCGCCAAGCTTGTGTCCACCCTTGTCGGCCACCACTATTACAACCACAATTACTGCGCCAGCGTTCGACACCGTGGACGCAGCTCCAGGAAGAGTTGTCATAAATTTCTACTTCCCAATGCGGTGGATCCGTTGCTAAAAAAGCGCCATAATTGGTGAGCGTCACTGACTTGTGTTCTTCCAGGTAACGCAAGCAGTCTGCCAGCGCCATCTCTCCTTTTTTGTGATGATGCCCATAGCTTTCTCCATCTGTGGCGATGTGAGCCAACTGTACTTCATCACTCCCATCAAGCGTTCCAATGATACGTTCCGCAAAACGAGGTCCGCTATTAAGCAAGCCTTCAAAAGCGACCCCCTGCGACACATGCCCATCATAAAAGAAAACGGTCATGCTCCGGCCGCTTTTCAATGCTACTTTGTAAGGGCGGCGTGGGTCTACGGTCGCATGATCAAGGTTTATCCATTTATCACCATCTTTTGCACGAACCATTTTAGCTTGGCGAGGAGCAAGAATTGTGAATTTAATATCAAAGTCCGCCAATACTTCGAGAGTATCCAGGTCAACTGCCGTCTCTGCCAGCCATATGCCTTCTGATTTTCGGCCAAAGCGTTTCTCAAAATCGCGTAGGCCCCATGCCACTTGTGTATGTTTATCACGCTCATTGGCCAAAGGCATTATTAAGTGACTATAAACCTGCGCAATAGCCGATCCGTGACCGTTAAAAAATTCTTCCGACTGACGATCTGCTGCTAGAATGGCAGCGTAAGTTTCGGGATCGGCCTCTTCCATCCAAGACAGCAAGGTTGGTCCAATGTTGAAACTGATCCGGGCATAGTTATTAACGATCTTATTGATATATCCTTTATCGTCAATAATTCGGGCCCGGGCGTTAGGGGCGTAGCATTCGAAATTTATCCGCTCGTTCCAATCATGATAAGGAGCAGCACTATCTTGAGTCTCCAACACTTCCAACCAAGCGTTTTCGCGAGGAGGTTGGTAAAAATGACCGTGAATACAAGCGTATTTTTTAGATTTGTTCATCACTGGATATAATTGAACACAAAGTTTACTTTAGTACAATCCTTAGCTATTAGGGTGCAAAATGAATTATCCAAACGCTCTTTGTAGAGGGGCTTTCATTCTCCACAATTCCCAAGGAAAGTAGAAATAGAGACCAAAATAAGGCACTAGTCTGGTTTTCATCCAAGATAAAGTGATTTTCATAGAATTTTTTACCGCGACTATTACGGCTTGTAGTATGTTTAAGTGCATTTTGTAGCAACAGTATATTTTACTCGGAATATTCTTTTATCCCGGGGTGCTTGCCCTTAGCTATTGCTTTGGGGAGCAGCTGCGAAAAACCTTGTCTTATGACCCGACTTATTATCTTATTTTCACTGTGTTGCGCTGTGCAATTAATGAATGCACAGGAAACATGGAGTTTAGAAACCTGCGTAAAATACGCTTGGGAAAATAACCTTACTGTTCAGCAGGCCCAACTCAGCACCAGGAATGCGGAACTAACCATGAAGCAGAGCCAATTTAATCGCTTACCTTCCGTGAATGGTTCTGCTAGTGCTGGTTATCAATTTGGTCGTACCATTGATCCAACGACTAACAGCTTTAATAATACCAGAATTGGGTTTAACAGCTATGGTATTAATGCTGGCGTCATCCTTTTTGACGGTAATCGAATCAATAGTGAAGTTCAGCAGTCACGCTACGATTTGCAAGCCACAAAACTGGACAATGAGAATACCCGGCAAACTGTTGCTTTGAATACCGCTACCTTCTACCTCAATATATTACTGAGTGAAGAACAACTTGCTAATGCCCAAACTCAACTTTCGTTATCAAATCAGCAATTAGCGCGTACTGCCAGGTTGGTAGAGGTTGGTCAATTGGCACCAAACGCCCGCCTTGATTTGGAAGCTCAGGTAGCCCGCAATGAACAATTAATTATAGAAGCACAGAACGCCGTTGATATTGGCTACTTAAGTCTAAAGCAATTGCTACAGATTGATCCTTCCAAGGATTTGGTTTTAGAAAAGCCCGATGCCAACATTGAAGATCAGGCCTTGGTAAGAACCTTCTCTTTAGAAGAAGTTTATCGAGCCGCTTTGCAAAGTCAGCCAGGTGTTGCAGCAGCCCAAGCTCGCCTTGAAAGCAGCAAAGTGGGTGAAAAAGTAGCGAAATCAGGCAACTTGCCTACCCTTAGCATTTTTGGCAACCTAAACACCAGTTATTCCAGCTTAGCCCGTGATTTCAACAACCCCAATAGAGACAACGCGGTTCAAGTACCCAACGACCCTATTCCGGTAGAGATTGACGGCACCACTTTTGATGTGGTCTTCTTTAATACCCAAGGTATTACCTACCCTAACATAAGCTACGGAGATCAGTTAAACGAAAACTTTGGCCAATCGGCAGGTTTAAGCCTGAGCGTACCTATTTACAACAATCATCGTAATAGTATCAATCGGGAACGTGCACGCCTCAATGTCATTAGTGCAGAATTGACGGCACGCCAAACGACTGACCAACTTAAAACAGATGTACAATCGGCGATTACCCAATTCCGCGCTTCACGTAATGCCTACTTAGCTGCTCAGCGTTCTCAAAACGCAGCAGAAGCTGCTTACAACGATGCCCAGCGACGCTTTGATGTTGGCGCCATCAACACCTTCGAATTCAATAATGCTGTGGATAATTTCGACGTTGCTCGCCGGGAATTGACACGTGCCAAATACCAACTCCTCTTTAATTTGAAAGTTGTAGAGTTTTATATGGGGCAACCTTTATAAAGCTTGTCGAAACAAAACTTAAAAAACTATCCATGTCCACTCCTCCTAAGAAGAATCGCCGCTGGCTTTATATAGGCCTACTGGTTGCTGCTATTATTGCCGTTAGTGCCTTAACGTTTGCTAATCGTGAACCAGAAGGTACCAAAGTATTTACAGAAGAAGCCACTACCCGAACCATTCAGGAAACAGTTTCAGCTAGTGGTAAGATCTTCCCTCAAACAGAAGTCAAGATCAGTTCTGATGTATCTGGAGAAATTGTAGAACTTCTTGTTGAAGAAGGTGATTCTGTCACTGCGGGCCAGCTATTGGCAAAAATTGACCCCGACACTTACCAGTCGCAGGTACAGCGTGGCGTAGCTACTGTAAACAGTGCCAAGGCTAGTCAGGCAAATTCTCGCTCTCAAATTGAGGCGTCTAAAGCCCAGGTGGCACAGATCGAGGCTCAGCTTCAAAATGCACGTGAGATCCACACCCGTAATGACGGTTTATACAAAGAAGGAGTGGTTTCAGAAGCAGATTTTCAGGCTTCGTTATCCAATTTACGGTCACTAGAGGCCAATTTGGCATCAGCTAAAGCCAATCAGCGTTCTTCGGAAGAAGCTGCAACTGCCGCCGGGTTTAATGTAAAAAGCTCTGAAGCAACACTGGAAGAACTACGCACCAGCTTACGCAGAACAACCATCTATGCACCAGTTGATGGTGTGGTTTCGATGCTAAACGTTGAACAAGGAGAACGCGTAGTAGGTACCATTCAAATGACGGGTACAGAAATGATGCGTATCGCCAACCTGGACGCTATGGAAGTAAGGGTGGAGGTGAGTGAAAATGATATTCCCCGCGTAAGTGTCGGCAATACCGTTGATGTAGAAGTTGATGCGTACGTAGACCGTAAATTTAAAGGTACGGT
Organism: Lewinella sp.; assembly: GCF_050633125.1. Lineage (NCBI taxonomy): Bacteria > Pseudomonadati > Bacteroidota > Saprospiria > Saprospirales > Lewinellaceae > Lewinella > Lewinella sp. The sequence continues at coordinate 117,024 of NZ_JBOEFX010000020.1, read as the reverse complement.
TTACCAGGTAGCAAGCTCTTCAACGACGGCCGCCCTCGCAGAAAACAACCTCACCAGCGATCAGGTCACCAACTTTGAAGTACGTATCCGAATCGATCCTTCTTCTTATGCTGACTTGATCTCTCCTACGAAGCCTTACCCTTTCCGCCCCGGCATGTCTGCTTCTGTAGATATTTACACCCGGCGAGACGAGGGCGTAATTACAGTTCCAATCCAAGCCGTAACCACTCGGGAAAGAGAGGACGAGGACAAAACTGATGACCCTTCACAAGACGATCTTCTGGAAGTCGTCTTTTTAATCGAAGGGGATTCCGTACAAATGGTAGAAGTTCAGACTGGCCTACAGGATGACGAGTTTATCCAAATTAAAAAAGGCCTGACTGCGGGTGCACAGGTCGTTACCGGCCCTTACGCAGCTGTCGCTAGAGAACTGAAACAAGGGACGACCATCAACTTGGTGACCGAGGAAGAGTACTATGAGAGTGGGAATGAAAAGTAAAATGTGAGGTTTGAGTATTCCTGAAAAACCTCCATTTCTGCAAGAAAAAGCAGCTTTGATCGTTTACGATTGAAGCTGCTTTTTTAGGAATATAACTCAATGGCCTCCAAACTTTCAGGATTTTATTCACCTTTGGGGTCCAAAAAAGGATGCGAAAATGAAATTTGGCCGTCTACTTATAGTTTTTTTCTTGCTGGCTGCCCTCTGTGCCGGGGGATTCGCCTATTGGTTAAACAATGCTTTGCACACCGCTGTAACGCATGACAATGACGCAGAATACATCACTATTGAACAAGGTTCAGCTTCCAGCCGTATTATTGAGGTATTGGGAGGGCATGGCGTAATACAAGCACCTACGGCTACCAAAATTTATTTGCGATTCTTTAAGCCAGACGCTAAGCTGGAAGCTGGTGATTACTTGTTCCCCTCTCCGATCAGCCCATTGGAAGTTCTCGATCAACTAAAGGACGGGAAAAGACGTACCAAAACGCTTACGATCCCTGAAGGCTGGACCCGCTTTGAGATTGCAAAGCGCGTAGCAGCTCAGTTTCCAGTAGAACCACCTGTAAGCGAAAAGGATGTCTTCGCCATGATGGACGATGTTAGCCTCATTAAAGAAATTGACCCTAAGGCAAAAAACCTGGAAGGCTATCTTTATCCTACAACCTACCAATTTGAACTGGGTACGCACCCAAAGGCTGTCATTACCAAAATGGTCCAACAGTTTAAAACCATCTGGCAACCCGAATGGGATGAGTTGGCCCAAAACATGGGGAGAACCAAGCGAGAAATCATCATCATTGCAAGCCTTATTGAAAACGAATCAAAAGTAGATACTGAACGGCCACTGGTAGCTTCCGTTATTTACAATCGTCTGGAACAGGGTATCCCACTAGGGATTGATGCTACCAATGTCTACATTGCCAAGTTACTCGGTCGCTGGGATGGTATCATTCACAAAAGCGACGTGGAAGTAGATCACCCCTACAATACGCGCAAAGTGTACGGCTTGCCTCCTGGCCCGATCAGCTCCGCCAGTAAATCTGCTTTTGAAGCGGCGCTAAAACCTGCACAAACCGACTATCTTTTTTATGTACTCAATGTAGATGCCAATGATGGCTCTCACCATTTTTATGCTACAGGTAGCGGTTTCGCAAAAGGGAAAGCGGCATATCAGCGATGGCTGGCGGGACAGCGTTAGCAGCGGAGGTGCAACCACACCACGAACAAGATCATGTTAGTGTCTCAATACAAGCACTTACTATGTGCTTATATACCCGTTACTAAATGGTTTGGGACATTTCCACTTAGTGCCAGGTATAGTAACTTATGTGGTTCAATAAAAGAAGACTACTAATTCGTAACCTATTTCAGCAGTGATTTCGGATACCAGCGATTATTGTACCACCATCCATTTGCAGATCTACGCCCCACATTTGCAGTAGCAGGCCTAATCAGGAGCTCGTCGACACGTAGAGAGCCGGTCTTTTTATCCTTGTTGGTGATAATCAATTCTATCCTGCTGTTGGTTTGCTGGCGAGGTAGAGTAAACTCGATCAAGCCCCAGCCTTGGTCGTCCATTACCTGCACATTCTGTCTGCTGATTCGCTCTTGCTTAAAAAGCTCGGCACCGGTTTGGGCATCGTACTCCGTCCAAGTAATTGTAGTTCGTGCGGAGCGATCACTATTGAGGTACTGCCAGAAAGAAATGGTAAGATCGCCGGTATAATCCGTCACCCATGTGGTGTCTAGCAGGCGATTCCAGTAACCCATTTCGCCAGCGAATTCTCCGGCGCCAAAATAGGCACCACTGGCTGATTTATCCTTAAAATCATCGTAGTACCACTGTGCGAGAGAGTCATTACTTTGCCAACCATTGTAAACTATAGACATGGTATCCAATGCAGCTTTTACCCCCAGGACTTTATTTTCAATACGCTTCTCAAAGCTCTCTAATGGCAATTCATAAAGGTGTAGCCAATCGTTAGCGTAAAGCAAGGTCGTTTCCTTATTCAGGTGTATAAACTTCTCGCCGTGCTCGTGAACACGCACATTGTCCCAAAAGAGCAAGAGTGGTTTATCATTGGGCAGGTCTTCAAAAATTTTCGGTAAACGGTAGGGTTCTGTTACCAGCTGTAACTGATTCAGTGTTTGGCTAAGGGACGTTCTGGTCAGCATAGCCGAAGTAAGGGGCAATCCCGTCTGCATACTCAGCGTATGCGGCTTTTGGCTGATCCATCCCGTTGGTTCCCACCAAAAGTTTCCTGAACCAATGTTGAAGTATGGAATGGGTACACAGGCTTGGTAGCGTTCATAATCTATCGGGCGGTCCGTAAAGTATTCGCCTTCTTCCCAATTTTCTACCTCATCTAATGCTATCGGCTTGGCCCAGTTGTAATTATAGCTTTCAAACAAAAGGATACCCAACGGTAGCAGTAGTAAGGCCCATTTCATCCCCTCTTTCCGGGCCGTGTGTGACCATTGGTAGAGGTAATAAAATGTACAAATGTTGGCAGCGTAAAAGAATATCCACGCAAATCGACCAATCGACCTAAATTGCTGGATCGGCCCAGTGTATTTAAGCAGTTTTTCCCCGTAAGGGAAAATAAACGGTATCCCACTGGCAAAAACGAGAATAAGAATCCCGCTGATCAGCAAGTATTTCAAAAAATACTCATGGGAAACAGTGGTGGCTAATGGCCAAGTGCGCAGTTTCTGCTTTAGGCCTTTGATGATAAAGAAGAGCAGAAAGAAGGCTGCCACTAAGCCGATATAGGCTTTCGCTTCCATATCCGGCACATTGACGTGGGTAAGGTGCCGGTCAATAAATTGCCAATGCGGTTGCGACATATCTGTGAATACGCCCGTGAGCCTACTCCGATAATGAAAAAATCCCCAGGGTACCGGGTTACGATCTGTTATTGGGTCGGGATAGAGCATCCAGGCATAGAAAAACATCAGCGGCCAGCCCAACATCAGTAGTCCGTGCCCCAAGTAAGCAGGCGTTGCTTTCCAGTCGCGCTGTAGCAACCAGCGTACCCCTACCCATCCAACAATCGCGAAGGTGAGGATAGCAAAATAATAAAAGTGGATGAGCGAATAGGTCAAGACTACAGCACCCAATCCCAGGCTCCATTTCCAATGTTGTTTTTCGTGCCAACGCAGTAAAAAGTAAAAGACCATTGGTAGTAATTCCGGATGCGCCAAACCGTAATGAGAAACCATCCGATCCACTTGCGGCGCCAGAAAAGTAATACCTATTGCTAAGAGTAGACTGTACCAAGGTGGCAATTTAAGTCGAACAAAGAGCAGGTATAAGAAGAGAGCGCAAAGCACCAAGCCCAATATTAAAAAACTATGGAGTAAGCCACGCTCGTAAGGGATCAAATTGATCCCCATACCAGCTAATACTTTTATGCCGTTGGAAAACAAGGGCTGGCAAGCCCCTGGTACGACGTGCTCGCCGTAGGGATAGTTCATCCCATTGTAATGGGAAAGCGTGGAATCGTGCTCAGCATGAAAAAATATGGCGTGATAGGCCTTGTAACCATCACCCCAAGGCTCAATAAAACGCTGATTCGTTTGAGTGGAGAAAAAGTCAGGGAAACGCCACCACAAGAGCAGTAGTGTAAGCATTAACACCAGAAACAAGTAGGTCTTACGTTGCATAGAACAGTAATTACTTCCTTATCAGACTTTCCAAAACCTCAGTACCAATACTTCCAGGGCCAGCCAAATCAAGGCCAGTATCAAGCACCAGCGCCAAAGTACAATGCCTTGACTACGTTCTTCGATTTCTGTCGCAATAGCATTGTCATCAGCTGTATCAATGAGGTCTACCCGGTCGCCCACCTGAGCTTGTAGGTCATCAGCGTTGTAGTAATCCAAGGATGATTCCTGGCGGCTGTAATTGAACGCAAAATGATCCAGCGGACTTTCTTCATTCAGAAACAATTCGTAAAACCCAGCTTCTGAAAGCTGCTCATCAATGCCTAAAAAGACTTTGGCGCCTACAATTCTTTGCTCGGGGATAAATTCTTCGCCGCTGCCTCGGAGCTTATACACCAACTCTCCGGCGTTTACCTGATGGATGGTCTCCACGACTTCATCTTCACCGATGGTGTAGGCCAAGGGGCGAGCAGTACCCGCTGAGATAGCCATCTTGTAGAGCATGGGTACAAAAACTTCGGCATTTTGTACCAGATCGTTGGCTCCTTCGTCGATGGGGCTTGCCAGCAAATAGAGATGGCCTAAGCCTGAGCGGTACTTCGCCAGGTAGGTAGATCCATCGCGGTAGCTCATCAATGCCTCCTCTTGGCGACCACCATAGCTGGTCAGCGGGAAGTTGCCTTGGGTGGTAGGCAAACGCAAGCTCGCTGAACGATTTTCGAAGACATCATTGAAAATAAACTCTTCGGTGTTGATCGTACCCACTGTCCGAGGCGTTTCATCAAATTCACGGAGTTCGTTGGCCGGAAACGGCGTCAGGAAGCTGCGGTAGCTGCCCAAATCGGCATTCCGCGCCGGGAAAACTAATAGATTACCTCCTTGTTGGGCGTAAGCCTGTAGCTCATTGGACAAGCCGCTAGAGATACTTGGCAGACCTTCCATGATGATCATCTGGTAGGTACTCAAACTGCTGTAGTCAATCGCCTGACTAGAACGAAAGTCAGCTGCAAAAATGCCTAGGCCTTCCAGCGCCGCTCGCAGGAAGCGGTTGTTGGTACCCGGCGCTAGTACGAGTACTTTGATCTTTTCGGCTACCCGGAAGCTAAGATGATACTGATCATCAAACTGTACAGGGTAATCCGTGATACTCAGCGTTACATCTTGCCAGCCAGGCTGATTTATATTGATATTAACAGAATCTACGAGGGTACTACGGGCCGGAATACTAAGTACGCCTTCTGGTTTTTCCTGGCCGTTGTAGCGCACGCTAAGTCGGACATTATCCAAGTCTTCGTCGCTGTAATTTTTGATCCTTACCAGGAGGCGGTTGTTTTGATTTAACAATGGTACCGGTGCTTCAAACCACGCTGAATCCAAACCGACATTGCGCTCCTGCACGGTCTGTAGTGGCACCAGGGTCATGTCTACAGTACTGTCCTGCCAATCTTCTAGATCGGTTATATTTCTTTGAAAATCGGAGATCAGGTAGATCGCCTGATTGTCGGCCTGCCCGGTGTTTAACGCTTGCTGCTGGCGCGCTGTTACCGTCGATAAATTGCGTACAGCAGGGCCAATAGTAATTTCATCAATGAGTGCCAAAGCTTCTTCCTGCCCTACCAATCGTTGGTTGCGGCCTGCAAAATCGTTGCTCAGAATCTGGAAGCGGTCCTCTACATTAAAGGCTCTGACAACATCGCGTGCTCGTTGTTTTGCTTTTTCCAATAGCGGCACATCCTGGCTGAGCGCGCTCATACTAAAGGAATTATCGACAAATACACTTACCGACTTGGCCCCTGTTTTAACTTCCTGGTTTTGCGGAATAAACGGTTGCGCAAAGGCAAACACCAAAAACGCCAAGGCCAGTAGTCGCAATGCCAGCACCAGCAAATTGCGCAAACGCGATCGCATACTGGTCTCTTCCTTTACTTCTTTCAGGAACTTAACATTCGTGAAAAGTACCCGCTTAAAGCGTCGAAAATAGAACAGGTGAATAATAATGGGAATCGCTAAAGCCAGTAGCGCCCATAAAAATGTCGGGTATATAAATTGCATAAAATTTGCTTTGGGGTCTTCTGGTGCTGTTCGTCAATATTTACCTAAACGCAACAATGATACTCACTGTTTCCAGAAAGCTAGCAAAGGTAAGAAAAGTACAGAGTAAAGCAGCGAGGCATCCAGTCTGTTTATTAGAGTCGTTCTATCCATTGCCCTTCCAAGGTGAGGTACTCCTTCATCGCATTGGCAGCCATACATGAATGCACCGGTAGCACCAAAACGACATCCCCTACTTGGTATTGCTCTATTTCGGCAGAAGGCCCTTTGATTATGCCATGTTCTTGCGAAAGGCTGCGCAGGTACATTCCTGCAATGAGGTCGCCCCAGCCTTTTTCCGTTGATCGAGCTATTCTTCCAAAAATGGTTCCTTCTGGTTCTCCGTCCATTCGATCTTTTGAAAGATGTACACCACCACCATAGACCACCAACTCGTTGCGTTCCGGATGCCGAGCGACTACAGGACAAGCCATGGCTACAGCTATCTGATCTGTTGTATTGGAACCAATTCGAGCCTGCGTGAGGTCGTAAAAAACAAAGTTGCCTGGGCGAATTTCATCAATCTCTGCAAAATCCTCGGCAACACTACAACTAGGCGTATCTCCCAAGGAAATAACTAATTCCCGAAACCTAGATTGATATTTTTCCTTTAAAGCCACCATGGTTTTACGACTCTGCTCATGAATCGCTAAAATGTCGGCTTCTGACCGGCAGCCATAGGTATGTCCCGCATGGGCTAAAAATCCTTTAAAGTTTAGGTTCACCGAAGAAGCAAAAGTCAACAACTCCTCTATTCGCTGATGGGCTTGAGGAGGAAGACCTGTCCGGCCGTAACCAACATCTATTTTTACAAAATAGCCCACTGGTGCTGTTAAATGCTCGTTCAGGAAACACAAACTTTCGGTGTGTTCGACCAAAATATTCAATTTAACCTTTCTGGCAAGGCGATTGATTCGATCTATCTCCAAAATATTGACGGGGAAGGCCACCGTGATGTCGTCCCACTCAGGGGCAAAATATTCCGCCATTTGTAGAGAAGAGACTGTGATTGCGGTGACACCAGCCGCTTTGAACCATTGCCCAATCGCCAGGGATTGGTGCGTCTTAAAATGAGGGCGAAAGAATGTATTGGAGCGGGCTGCTTTTTTGCTCATTTCCTGGATATTAGCCCGGCAGCGGTCAACATCAAGTAAGAGTGTGGGTATGGTAACCTTGTCTAATTGCGGTGATTTCATCTTGTTGTCAATCCTTTTGTCTTTTGCACAAAATAAGGTTACGATTTTATAAATAACTACCTTTGCGGAATGGAATTGTACAAGATCAAAGAGATATACTATACCCTACAGGGAGAAGGCGCGCAAACGGGTCGCCCGGCGGTCTTTTGCCGCTTTACGGGCTGCAATTTATGGAGTGGCCGCGAGGAAGATCGCCACAAAGCCATTTGCCAGTTCTGCGATACCGACTTCTGGGGAACGGACGGCAAAAACGGTGGGCGATATTCTGCTACTGAGCTGTCTGAAAAAATAGCTAGCCTATGGCCTGGAGGTGGTAAGCCTTATGTCGTATGCACAGGAGGAGAACCCCTTCTGCAACTCGATGAAGCATTGATTGAAGCATTACATGAGAGTGGCTTTGAGGTAGCCGTAGAAACCAACGGCACCAAGCCTGCACCAGCAGGCTTGGACTGGATTTGTGTAAGCCCTAAAGCTGGTGCCGACATTGTACTCACCGAAGGACATGAACTCAAGCTTGTTTATCCCCAGCCTGGGGCAGAACCTGAGCTATTTAAAGACCTTACTTTTACACATTTCTTCCTCCAGCCGATGGATTCGCCCGAACAGGCAGCCAATATCCAGGCTACCGTGGATTACTGCCTCCAACATCCTCAATGGCGGATGAGCCTGCAAACCCACAAGGTTTTAAACATCGACTAGTCGCCGAAATGGTTTGTATCGCGCGGAGACGCAGAGGTTCTTTCAAGTGTTTCTCAAGTAGATACATTTTGCTATAATCAATCAGGTGCAAATTTCTAAATAGCCTCAGGTTTTCATTCATGCTTCATACTAAATTATCCACTGCTTACCTTCGTTTACAGCATGCTATCCGCTGGGTGCCACTGCGGGGTAAACGTCTGGGACAGCACATTCTGCGCTTTTGTTGGTCAGATGTACACTGGTGGGTAGAAGTCTTCCATTATTTGCTTGACTTATTGGCTATTCCCGAGTTCTACGAAACCTTACAGGATTTTATCAAGTGGCGAAGTCGCCCCCTTTTGGATGCCGAGCGTGTGCTGCTCTACCCTATTTTCGGCGAAAGCCTGGACTATGACCGAGTACGGATTGATGAGCGCGCTTACCTGGGCCCACCGCAATGGAAAATTTGCTACGTCAGCTTCTACACTATCAATGCCTGGGGCCGTATGGGGCCGGGGCTACTCATCCATGAAATGGTACACGTGTGGCAATTCCAACACTGGGGCAGTGTTTACATTCCGCGTGCCTTACGGGCTCAATTCAGTGAAGAGGGTTACAACTACGGCGGTGCTCCACGCGTTGCCAACTGGGCCAGGCTACAAGCACGCCTCGAAGACTTCAACCCCGAACAACAAGCAGACCTCATTGCTGACTATTGGCGTATTCAGCAAGGTCATACGACTCACTGGGGGCCGGCGGGGCCGGCAGACTTGCCGTATTACCGCTATTTTGCAGAGCAGTTGCAAAAGAGAAAATGATTCTCTGGTATTTTTCGTTTTTTGAGTCGATCGAAAGTAAAAATAACGCTCCTTATCAGTCGCTTAACCTTTTCACTTTAGCTTGACCACAAAAATTGTCAGAGAAGGAGGAAAATTAGGGAGCCGCCTATTTTTATTGTAGATTTACACCTGCTGAAAAAAGCCTTATGATCCGTTATTTAATCAAAGAAGATGGTCGCTTACGTGAGCTCGATGAACCGAAACCAGGTTGCTGGGTAAACATCGAACCTCCGTTTACCCACGAGGAACTCGAAGAGGTGGCTATTCTATTTGATTTCCCGCTTGACTTCCTGACCGATTCGCTGGATATTGACGAACGTTCTCGCTATGAGCGCGAAGAAGATGTACGACTTATTGTATTGAATACGCCTGTGCTAAACGGTGTAAAAGAAGACAATGACGCTGTTTACATTACCGTGCCGGTAGGTATTATCCTTATTCCTGATTATCTGCTTACCATTACTTCTTTTGAAAATCCGGTTTTGCAGTTATTTCTTGACAACAAGATCAAGCATTTCAATCCCAGTGATGAATCGGCCTTCGTTTTACAGATCATGGAGCAGAATGTGTTTCGATTCTTGACCTGCCTGAAGAAGTTGAACCTGCGGCGGAACATGATCGAGAAAGAGCTTTATGATTCCAGCCAAAACAAACAGCTGGTGGAATTATTGAGTATCGAAAAATCACTGGTTTACTTCATGAATTCCCTCAGTGCCAACGAACTGTTGAAGATGAAGATGAAGCGTACTGATTTTCTCCAAATCAGAACCAACGAAGACAAAAACGATCTCTTCGAGGATATCATTATTGACAACAGCCAGGCTTTGGAAATGGCCAACGTCTACACCAATATCCTCAACGGAACAATGGATGCTTACGGCAGCATTATCTCCAACAACCTGAACCTTACGATCCGCCGCCTCACGCTTATCACTATTATATTGATGGTGCCCACACTGATTGCCAGTTTTTATGGCATGAACGTACCTCTGCCAGCGCAGGATAGTAGCTATACCAGCGTTTTTATTATCGGTTCTTCCGTGGTATTGAGCTTGTTGGTCGCCTGGTATTTCCAGCGGAAGCGGTTGTTTTAGTCCTTTCCAGCTTAGAGCTTTACGCTTTCTCCAAGGTAAATCCAAAAGTAGAGCCCAAGTCGGCAGTACTTCTCACATTGATGGTCTGCTTGTGCGCTTCCATGATGTGCTTGACGATAGCTAGGCCCAAGCCAGAACCTCCGCGCAAACGTGAGCGGCTTTTGTCGACTCGATAGAAACGATCGAAAACGTGTGGCAAATGCTCTTTGGGGATACCAATACCGTTGTCTGCAACTTCTACGAGGATGTATTTATCCATATCATAGAAGCCCAACTTTGTACTTCCCTTATCTTTGCCGTATTTGATACTGTTATCTACCAAATTTACCAGTACCTGTCGGATACTTTCCCGATCTGCACGCACTCTAAAACTCTGGTCAGCACCACTTTTGAGTTCCAAAAGCAACTCATTTTCTCTGGCTTTAAACTCAAGTTCTTCTATCACTTCCAGCGCTAATTCCCGGATATCGAACACCTGCATTTCCAAAATCAACTCTCCGGTTTCAAGGCGGGAAATTGCACTCAAATCCTCGACAATGGTATAGAGGCGTTCTACATTCTTAGCAGCTTTCTGGAGAAACTTGAGGTTGATCGTCTCGTCCTCCATTCCGCCATCCAGTAAAGTATGGAGGTATCCCTGGATATTAAAAATAGGTGTTTTCAACTCATGCGAGATGTCGCCAATGAATTTACGACGATACTCTGCCCATGATTTGTACTTTGCGATCTCAGCTTCTTGTAACATCGCCCAGTCGCTAACTTCCTTTTCTACATCCTCAAGTATATTGGTCTGAACATCTACCGAATGGCTTTTGTCCGATGAAGACACCTTTTGTCGGTGGATCGTTTTGTAGATCAGCTTAATTTTCCTGTAGATATAATTCTTAAGAAAATAGATGGTTACTGCATAGGAAATACCAAACAAGGCCAATGGAAAAATCAGCCAAATGAGTTGTATATCAAAGGCTCCTACCGCTAGTAGTGTAAGTACAAAGCAAGTGCTGCCCCCTGCTGTAATCAGGAAGGCCACAAAAAGTGCTATTTGTTGAGGCGTTGAGTTTTTAAGCATGTCCGTTTATTGCGCAGAAAGTAAAGTTCGATTTTTCCTAAGTACTGTTCCTTAAAATTCGAATTTGTAACCAATTCCTTTTATGGTCTTGATGTAATGGTCGCCGATTTTTTCGCGCAATTTACGAATGTGGACATCAATGGTACGGTTGCCAACAATCACATCTGTTCCCCATACTTTATTGAAAATCTCTTCTCTTGAAAAAACCTTACCAGGCTTGGAGACTAATAAATTGAGCAGCTCAAATTCTTTTTTGGCCAGCTCAATTGTTTCTTCTCCTCGCTGTACCAAGATTCGATCACGATCAATGGCCAAGTCACCTATCTGGATGATATTTTCCACATCCTCTTTTTCACTACGTTCAGATCTACGCAATAAAGCACGGATACGGCTCAGAAAAACGCGGGGCCGGATAGGCTTGGTGATGTAGTCATCACCACCGGTTTCGAGTGCAGCAATTTGCGAGAAGTCTTCCTCCCTAGCGGTGAGGAAGGCAATTACCGTTTGTGCAAACTGCGGTCGTGACCGCAGGACTCTGCACACTTCTACCCCATCCATTTTGGGCATCATAATGTCGAGGATGATCAAATCAGGACTTTCCTGTTCTGCCATTTGGATACCTGCTTCACCATCTGAAGCTGTCACGACCGAAAACCCTTCTTTCTCCAGGTTATACTGTAAAAATTCGAGGATATCCGGTTCATCATCAACCACTAAAATCTTTGCCGTTTCCATTAGGTCTTTACTAGTTCAATGGCAAAAGTAAAGCTTTGCCCTGCCAATGGGGGCCATGCTATGTTAAATTATTATTAAACAAGTATTTAGCTAAACATAATTCAAATCAGTTATTCGCTTCAGTTTCGATGATTTGGATGTGTTCCAACACCTTAGTATACGTCTCTTCCAGTCGTTTGGGTTCCTTCTGCAACCATTGCATACTACTTATAAATTCTTCCATGGTATAACCTTTCTCCCCAAGAATCAAAGTATAATACTGTTTATAAATGCTGTCTTGTACAAGATAAGGCATCTCCCGTCCGGCAGGTTCCAGAATTAGTGCTTCTGCAAGAATTTCAGTGAGCTGGTCCTGCGGAATCGGTGGAGGTAACTCTTCCTCTTTCCCACAGGAGGCCACTAGCACGGCTAGGGTAAAAACCGATATAATTAATCGAATACTCATCTTTTAGTATTGCGCAGAAAATAAAACACGATTTAGCTTCGCTGCTTCTTCGAGATTTCATAAGACTTTCAAATAGTTAACCCGCTTAAAATGAACCGCTTGATTAACTATTATGAAAGTCAAAATCGTGTTTTATTTTCGTGCTGTTCCTTAGAAATACTGTTTTGGAAAATGTATAGTAGTGACAATCGCTGTCGGAGGTGCAAAATCAGACCAGTTTACGGCTTGAGTGTCTTCTATCTCAACGATCCCACAGGTAGGTAGGTTGCTGAGATAATCATCTTTATAAAAAAGATTGGCCACATTGGTAAACGTAGGGTTATGCCCAAAAAAGACGACATGCTCCCACTCTTCCTTTAAGTTGCTGATCAGGTGGATAATGGTTGCACTGTCCGATTCATAGATACGCTCTTCCTTGACTATGGCCCCTGGTTCTTGGCCCAAGGCCTGAGCAAAATGACTAGCAGTGGTAAAAGCCCGCTTAGCCGTGCTACTCACCAGTGCATCCGGTGCCCAACCTTTGCTAGCCATCATTTTAGCCATAAAAGGAGCATCACGGCGGCCTCGTCCATTCAAAGGGCGATCGTGGTCACGAAGGCTCAAATCAGACCAACTCGATTTTGCATGCCTAACGAGTGTTATCTTTTTCATCTGCTTAACGCTTATTTTTTTTCAAAAATAGTGGAAGTATTGTCAAACATACCTTAATTTTAAGATACCATCTTCAAAATCCGGCATCTGTCTTTCCGGAAAATAGTATGTTCCCCACTTTTTGTTAAACAAGCATAGCTTCCCATTCGTTTGGGTTCATAATGCTATGTTCTAAAACAACTTCCTTACTTTTGGCCTCATAAAAGGAGGGCAAAGGAAGCAAACTTGTTGTAACCTTTTGTACGCGACCTGAACTAAAGCTTATTGATTATGAAATTTAAGGAAAAAGTCGTCTGGATAACGGGAGCATCCTCCGGAATAGGAGAAGCCCTTGCTTACGCATTTTCACAAGAAGGTGCATTTGTGGCCATCTCGGCTCGTAATCAGGAGGCCCTGGAGAAGGTTCGTAATGCTTGTGCCTACCCAGACAAAGTAATGATAGCCCCATTGGATGTTGCCAACTTTGACTTAGTCCCTGAAGTGGCCGCAAAAATTATTGATCGTTTTGGTTATTTAAATATTTTGGTCAACAATGCCGGCATTTCACAGCGCTCGCTGGTGCGCGACACTGCGTTTAGCGTTGACCAACAGGTCATGAATGTCAATTTTATGGGGACGGTGGCTGTAACCAAAGCGGTTTTACCCACGATGCTGCACCAGCACTTCGGACAAATCGTGGTCATCAGCAGTGTAATGGGCAAAATAGGTACACCGCTCCGCTCGGCCTATGCTGCTTCTAAGCACGCACTCCACGGTTTCTTTGAATGCCTACGGGCCGAGGTCAAAGAGGAAGGTGTAGGGATTTGCATAATTTGCCCCGGCTACGTCAATACCAATGTTACCATTAATGCCCTCACCGGAGACGGTAGCCCCAATAAGGTCAAGGCAGAATCTACGGCAAATGGGCTTTCTCCAAATGAATTTGCGCACAAAGCACTCAAGGCCATTGCTGCCGAAAAGGAAGAAGCACTCATTGGTGGCAAAGAACTCCTCACCATTTATATACAGCGGTTTTTCCCACGCCTCCTTCGTTGGATCATCAGACGGGTGAATGTTACTTAATGACCTAAATCGCGAATAAAGTGGTAGAGGGAAATTAGAAAGTGCTCCTGTTGGATGGCCGTTAGTTCACCAGGATCAAGCCAAGTGCCTTGGCATTTTTTGCAATAGTCGATAATTACATGTCGATCGCGGGGGTGGTCGGCTTTAATCAGTAAAGGAGAATCGGGGCACCGGGGGCAATACAAGCCAATCAGTTGATCTACCTGAGGAGGGATTTGTCGTACTTCCCAAGCTACCGGTTCTACGATGGATTCGAGTTTTTTCATTTCTTCAAAATCCAACCAAATACCGTCGCATTGTGGGCAACGGTCGATCTCCAACTGGTAATTTTTCTCCTTAATGGTCTCCAGTTGCATACTCACTTTACAACGCGGACAATTCATATTTTTCAGTTCTTTTAATGGAGTAGACTTGTTCTAGCAGGCACGAACTTTTCTTAAAAAGCTTGTCTCTTCTCTCCTGGATGGTAAGTTTCTACGGCCTGTGCTTCCACCTCTGGTCGGTAGAAATAAACATCGCGAAATTCCTGATTACAAAAAGCTTTAGACTGGTCATCAAAATGAGGAGAACGCATGTGTCCCGATTGCCCCCCCGTAACAATGGCCTTCGCGCGGAGCCTCTTACCAAATGAAATTACTGCTACAAAGCTATTGCCATGGAGCCCGTACCGTCGTTTACTGCCTTCGTAGGTTTGTGATTCTATTGCAGCAATTGCGCCCCAACGAGAGGAAGTAAAACCTACTGGTAGGCTTGGCCGTAAGTCGTCGAAAGTCGGATCAATAGCATTGCTCAGTCTTTGGTACCGATTGATTAATCCCCAGGGTGTTTGCCAGTTCCCGAAATCACGTTCTAATTGTGCCACAACCTCTTCTAAGGCAGTCACCATTTGTTCATCCGTCACATAATCTTTGATCCAGGCATCAAAGAGCGTTTCCTTACGAGCCTCTTCAGGCGTTTGTTGATAAGCCAATTCTAATACCTTTTCCGCCCAAAGGATGGCCAAAGAGGTAGCTACCGAGGACACGCCGTAATTGCGATCCCAGGTTTTTAAGGTCATGTAAGCAGAAACCAGTTGGCGGTCTTGATCGTTGCCTGCATTTTCAAAGGCTTCTTCCAGCAGAGGAACCAAGCGATCAAAGGCTACAAGGTGAGGGTCATTTGCTACTTTAATGAGGCTATCCAAGGTGTAATTGGACCTACTTGCCAGCAAATTATTGGCATGGATACTTCGGAAATTATCCTTGTCAGGAGCGGCGTAAGCGGGATATTTTTCTGGATCAGGGCTCTCAGAAGCAGCAGCGGTAAAAGGTGTAGAGTTGCAGTTTTGTAACCAGTTGGTTTTGGGATTCCGCAAACGAATCATCTGCCCTGGCGTGTGTAGACC
The DNA here is from genome assembly GCF_050633125.1 of Lewinella sp. Classification (NCBI taxonomy): domain Bacteria; kingdom Pseudomonadati; phylum Bacteroidota; class Saprospiria; order Saprospirales; family Lewinellaceae; genus Lewinella; species Lewinella sp. The sequence continues at coordinate 101,612 of NZ_JBOEFX010000020.1, read as the reverse complement.
TTGCCAATCTTGTTCGGGGTCGCTACCATCAACATAGCCGCTGTAATCGTATTCAGGGTTTCGTTTTGGCAAATAATTGCCATGCCAATAGGCAATATTTCCTTTGTAGTCGGCAAAGACCGTGTTATTGGAAGAGTTGGTACGAATTTTCATCGTCTTTTTAAAGCTGGCGTAGCCTTTGGTTTTTGTACGAAGAAAATCCTGGGTCAGTGCATCAAGCGGGCGATCCATCATTCGGTAGGCAATCCACTTACCGTCCTTTTTCCCTACAATTGGGCCATGATGTGTACGGTAGATGGTAAAAGAGCGCGATTTGATTTCCTTTCCATCGCGATAAGGAATACTCACTTCTTTTTGTTCCACCGCTCGCTCCTCGGTGCCGTATTGATAGTAATACTTACCATCGTCTCCTTGTTTGACTTCTTCCAGGTATTGGTCGATAGCATCAGCCCAGCTGGAGGTATGCATCCATCCACACTTTTCATTGAATCCCTGGTATACAAAAAACTGCCCCCAAGTCACTGCGCCGTAAGAAGCTAGCCCTTCGTCGCTATTGACATGCTGCTCCGAGCGATAGTGAAAGGTAACGTGCGGGTTGATTAACAATAATGAGTTTCCCTCACTAACCAGGTTTTTACCGACAGCAAACCCGTTAGAGCCTGTGGTTGGCGCCAGATTTGTTGGAGAATCAGGGTAGTCAGGCTCCTGAAGTCCTATGCTCTCGTCGCCATAAAAAGCGGCAATATCATTGAGTGAAACCCTTGTAATATCTGGCCCGATACTTCCCTCGGTGAAGGTGAAGGGCATCCATGGTTCAAATTTATTGATCCATAAAGGCTGCTCTTTAGGATGGGTATGCAAGTAGAAATTTATGCCATCGGCAAAAGCATCACAGAGTGCTTGTAGCCACTCTGGCGCATTGTTATAGTGAGTCTTTGCACTGGTAGAATCCATCCACATCCGAGCGCGGAGATCATGATAGAGGTGTTCTTCGCCGAATGCCAAAGCCATTTGCCCGGTAGCTTCCAGGTAATTACGTTCTACTCTGGGAAAGTCGTCTTCGCACTGCGCATAGAGCATTCCGAATACGGCATCAGCATCTGTAGGAGCATAAATGTGAGGGATTCCCCATTCATCACGGATGATTTCTGCCTGAGCAGCACGGGCTTCCCAACGTGCAATTTCTGTAGCCGAGAATTGTTGGCTGAATAATTGTCCACCAAAAAATAGTAATAGGAAACAATAGCGCATAGGTTTAGTAGTTGGCTTTAGTCCGCCAAAATACAATTTCTACACCGCTTTGTGGTAAATCCTTATTTCTTGCCCTTGCTCTTTGGCAAACTTCTCTTCTTCGCTGAGGTTTCGAGTGTAAGAAAAGTTCATTTTTTTCAATAAACTTAAAGACGCTATATTATCTGCTCGAACCATTGCCTGCACCTCCGTGAGTACTGTATTTTCTTTGGCAAAACTCAATATAGCGGCTACGGTTTCGGTCATGATTCCTTTGCGCTGGAAGCTAGGTAGTAAATCATATCCGAGCTCTGCTGTTTCCCCATCTTCGGAAAACTGCCATAAACAAACCGTTCCGATAATATTCTCTGGAGCCTCTTTAAACACAATACCCCAATAAAACCAACGGCCTTGGTCTATACCCTTTTCTATTTTTTCAATAAACAAACGACTGTCCAATGGTGACTTCATAAGTTCGCGCGAAAGGTAGCGCTGCACTTCTACATCTGTATGAAGGGTAAATATAGCGGGAGCATCGGCCATTGTAAGGACGCGTAATTGTAAGCGGGGGGTGAGTATGGGGGGGTGATTGTTGATGGTTGATTGTTGTTGGTCACTAGTCCTTAAACAGTAGTCCCATATCCGGCTTAAAGGCCAAATACGGGACTATTTATTTTTACATTATTAGACGTTGCGGTGCAAAGTCTCTACTTGAAGGGGTCGCTGTAGCGTACTTCTTGTAGGTAATCAATATCCGTCAATGTTTCCAGGAAGGATACTAAGGCTGCTTTGTCTTGGCTGCTGAGGTTTAGGCGCATTGGTTGGCCACTCTCGTCGCGAAGAAACTCATGCAGCTTTGGGTGATCAGCAACGTTATCGCTGTAGAAGTCTACGACTTCTTCCAGGGTTGCAAAACGGCCATCGTGCATGTAAGGAGCTGATTGGGCGACGTTGCGTAAGGTTGGAACTTTAAAAGTATACTGGTCAGAAGTAATATTAGTAAAACCACCAATTCCTTCATCTTGGTACTGCATTTCCAAACCATTGTTAGCTGCATTCATCACCGGCCGGCCGAATACTGAACTGTGACAGCCTGCGCAGCTTTCAAGATAAATTTCCTTGCCCCGGTTTTCAGCAGCAGTAAAATCTGAGAAATTGACTTCCATGTTGAAACCATCGGTTGACTTTTCCGCAGCGCGGTCAAATTTAGAATCAAACGTTCCTAGGCCATCTACGAATTCTGCTACCGCAGACAAGATACGCTCCTCTGTTACCTGGGTGCTACCGAAAGCACGGCGGAAAAGAGGCTGATAAAACGCTCGATTTTCAATATTATTCACTAGCTCGTCTATAGTCAGCCCCATTTCTACCTCACTGGTGAAAGCGGCTTTCGCTTGCTCACGGGCTGTTCCAAAACGATTGTCCCACATAAATGGCACGCCAAAGGTCCCGAATATATCAAGACCATAGTAAGCGGCAAAACTGGCAACAGAGCCTAATGCAAGGCTATTCCGTTCGGTTTCGCCATCAACTCCATCACTGGATATTTTGTTATCAGAAAAGGCTAATTCTTGTTTATGGCAACTAGCACAGGATACTTCTCCGGTAGAAGAAAGTGCTTTATCGTAAAAGAGAACTCGCCCAAGGGTAGCCATGTCTTTATTGATATTACGTGCAAACAAACCGCTACTAGAAAGGTGCTGAGGTAAAACAACATTATAATCTAGCGGTTTTTCCGGCAGGTCAAGTGTTTGTTGCAACATTGCCAGTTCTTCGGGGTAGTAGAATTCTTCCCGTACTTCAACGTCATCAGAAACACAGCTGCTTAGGCCGATGGCCAAGACAGCAAAAAGCGATAAGTAAATAAAATTTTTCATAATACCTGAGGATTTGAGGATTGAGGTTTAGAGGAAATTTAAGCGCAATCACTATTCGCTTAGACGCACACCAGATCAAGAAAGGTTGGGTTTGTCCGCAGAGAAAGCAAAAAAATGATTTTCAAAAATGATTGTGAAAATACCTTGAAGCCTTAAAAGTAAGAACTTCTCCATTCCTTTTCACCATATCTTAACGCTTTGTCACAAGATTGTCAGGTCTATTTCTCGTTTTTTAACACTTTCTCTTCCTCTTTACCTGTTTTTTTAGGCACAGGGTCATAGCCCCAGGGGCCCCAGGGATGGCATTTACCTATGCGTTTAAGGGCCAACCAGCCACCTTTCAGTACGCCCCATTCTTCAATTGCCTCTACTGCATAATGAGAGCAAGTAGGCTTAAAGCGACAACGCGGCCCCAGCAATGGAGATATTGCATATTGGTAAAACCGTATTGGTAAAATGAATAACCAGCGCATAAATTTTGAATTGATGGATGCTCAGCGCTAGGGCTTAATTTCTTCTTCCCAATAATCCTGATAAAAAAGATAGTTTTTGAGGATTCCTTTTGCTCCTCTCACCTGAACCATATTTTGCTGATCGCTGTACATATCAAGCAAAATCTTGTTTTGCACCCTTAGTGGTTGATCCGGTCGAGCATCAGGAATATAGAGGTAAATCCAGAAAGCGGTTAGGTCATCACTGGTCTCTTTGCCCAGCCATTCCCATTGGAGCTGTTGTTCTCCATTAAACAACTTAAAATAGCGCCGCAAATAAGTCTCCAGGTATTCCTCGGCCTTGGGCTCTTCCTTGGCTGTCCCCATAAATAAGTCATCGACTCCTTTATCTGCTAACGCTTTTTCCAAATCATCAATAAAAACATGAAGGCTTATTTGCCATTCCTGTGCATCAGCAGCGTATGCGATTCTGGCACGACTAACATGAAATTCGTGTACTTCTGCCAACGGCATATCCAGGCATAAAAGCGAAAAAAAGAGTAATAACCGCATAAGCTTGACTTTATAAATTCTTCATGAACAAGGTAGCAGCAGCAATATTGGTAGCCAATGGAATATTATGAACATCGCACAACCGCATCAGCATATTAACATCTACTTCGTGCGGATGTTTACCAAGAGGGTCGCGAAAAAAAATAACCATATCCACTTGCTTCTCGACCAAACGGCTCGCAATCTGGGCATCCCCTCCGTAAGGGCCACTTTGCATTCGTTCCACTTCCAGTCCTGCATTTTCAACATGAGAACCGGTAGTTCCCGTTGCGATGAGGTTAATTTTATGTTGCTTTAGCAAATGAATATGATCCTTAATAAAACCTACCATATCGGCTTTTTTCCCATCGTGGGCAATGATTGCTATGGTCATTAATTCAACTATTTTGATTCGCTGCTTTAATTTAACAACTCATTATTAAGTGTAACTACACGAAAGCAGCAGGATTTCCTTAATTTCGCGAACAATTAGATCTTTGGATTGTCCAAAGGTAGAATTATCCAATTCCAATTAAAACGAATTAGAATGAAAAAACTGTTATTAAACGTTTTTGCCCTTGCACTTACGGTGAGCTCTTTTGCTCAAATTTCTACGCCAGCTGCTAGCCCAGGTGCGCAAATCACTCAAGCTGTTGGTTTAACAGAAATCATGGTCGACTATTCTCGCCCTGCGATGAAAGGTCGTACGATCTTTGCTGCTGACGGATTAGTACCTTTCGGTAAAATCTGGCGTACTGGTGCCAACGGCGCTACGAAAATCACCTTCGGCCAAGACGCTAAAGTAGGTGGCGAAGCTGTAAAAGCTGGTGACTATGCTTTGCTTACTGTTCCTAATGCTAAGGACTGGACTTTCATGCTATATCCTTACGAAGGTCGTAGCTGGAACAGTTATACCGAGAAAGAAGCTGCTGCTAAATTTATGGTTCCTACCACCAAAACTGCTATGCCAGTAGAATCTTTCACCATCGGCGTAAATAATGTTACAAGCAATGGTGCTACTATTGACTTCATGTGGGCGAACACCATGGTGAGCGTACCTGTAGAAGTAGAAGTACACGAACTGGTAATGGCTGACATCAAGCGGATGACTGCTGGCCCTTCTACCAACGACTACTACGCTGCTGCCAGCTACCTACACGACAGTGGTACTGACAATGCATTGGCGCTTGAGTTTATCCAAAAAGCAACTTCTGGTGAAAATCCTGGGTTCTGGATGGTTCGTCGTGAAGCATTGATTCTTGCCGATTTGGATCGCACCCAAGAGGCTATCGCTGCTGCTAAGCGCTCTTTGGCTATGGCCAAAGAAGCTGGTAATGACGACTACGTTCGCATGAATGAAAGTTCTATTGCTGAGTGGACGAATAAATAAGAATAATCTAGGCATCTAATGCTGATGCTTTTCTTCTTAGTATTGCGCAGAAAATAAAACGCGATTTTCTCCAAGTTTTTCAAATAGTTAAAANNTTTTCGTGCTGTTCCTTAAATCCCGGGTTACCTGAAATGGTGATCCGGGATTTTTTTGCTTTCCTATCAAATGAGCATCAGTATCGGTCAATCTAAGGCTTGTTGCTTGTAAGCGATTAGGCTTAATATTGCCAACATATACAAAACAAGAATCAACAATGGCCTGGAGTGATGTACAAAAAAGCCGTGCTGCTGTAGCGCTAATTTTTGCAGTAAATGGTTTTTTATATGCTAATTGGGTCGCTAGACTGCCCCGCTTACAAGAAATCTACCAGCTGGATCATGGCCAGTTGGGGCTGGTACTCCTTGCAAGTAGCATTGGTGCCTTGGTAGCGATGCCATTAACAGGCAAAGTCATTGTTAAGACAGGCAGCCACCGGATTACTACAGTCATGCTGTTTTTATTTTGCCTCTTCATTCCTTTGATCCCTGTTACGCCTAATATTTACACCCTTTGGATTGTCCTTTTTGCAATTGGCGCAACAAGCGGCTCACTCGACGTAGCGATGAACGCCCAAGCAGTGTTGGTAGAACAGCAGCTACGCAAACCCATAATGTCTTCATTTCATGCCATCTTTAGTGCTGGAATGATGCTAGGAGCAGGTAGTGGTGCTTTGTTCACCTACTTTGAAGTTTCTTTTTTTCTTCACTTGCTGATCGTCATGGCCATAAGCTTGCTGGTCGCTTCACGCGTAAGGCATTTCCTCATTCCTGACCTCCGAAAGGTCGGCCAAGAACAAGAAGATCAACCTAGTCAAAACATCCTATTGCACCCAGCCCTTCTTTCTCTTGGCCTGATCGCGTTCTGCTGTATGTTAGGAGAAGGCGCGATGGCCGATTGGACCACCATTTACCTAGAGAAAGTAAGCTTAGCAGACCGCGACTGGTCGCCACTAGGTCTAGTGGCCTTCTCTACTGCAATGATGATAGGAAGGTTCCTTGGTGATGGTGCCCGCCAACGACTGGGCGATAGTCGCTTAGTACAAGGTAGTGCTATTGTTGCTATTACAGGTCTCAGCTTAGCACTGGTATGGCCCGTTATTTGGACAGGTATTTTGGGCTTCTTTCTGGTGGGCATCGGGCTGGCAACGATCGTACCTATTGCTTACAGTACCGCCGGTAATATTTCGGGTTTATCACCTGGTGTAGGCATTAGTATGGTTACCAGTATTGGTTATGCAGGTTTTTTAGTAGGCCCTCCGGTGATTGGACTCCTCAGCGATTGGCAAGGGCTACGATTCGGGATGGCCTTTGTCCTCTTTCTGTTCGTAGCAATGTTGGTGTTGAATATTCTGGCAGTACGACGGCAGCGGAAAGTGGGGGTCTAGTTTTTTGGGTGCGAATTCGGTGCGAAGTGCGTTTTTTTTGTGCGAAGTGCGAATTTGGGTGCGTCAATACTTTCCGAACTCCGATTTCCGACTTTGAGCACAGCGTACTTAAGGGGTAATCGTACCAGTGCGATTATACGTTGAGCAAAGCGTGATCTAGCTTCCAAAGCCCCAATCGTACCAATGCAATCACACCGTCAGCGGGGCTAATCGTACCAAGGCGATCATACGATCAAGGCTAATTTAGCCCCTTTCCTCAAACGGAAAACTTGATGGATCAGGATATCGATACGTAAAATCCAAAAGGGTCTTACCCCGTGTATTGTCGATAATTTTCCCTTGCGACTTCTCCGTGTCTACAACAAATGTTGGAGCGACAAGCCCGATGGCTTTGCTGGCTAAAGGATAAAAGTCAGCTTTTGTGGGATGTTCATTCGCACAAATATTCAGGGTATCACCCCAATGAGCATCAATAAGAATCCGCTCCATAACAGCAAGCACATCCTCTTGATGGACGAGGTTTATTAACTGTTCGCCGCCCGGCACCTCTTCCTTTCCGGCAAACCAGCGACCTGGCTGGCGGCTCCCTCCTACTAATCCCGCCAGGCGTAGAATGGTAGCTTGGTTGGTATAACTTTCTCTCAATAAACGTTCCACCTTTACAAGCGCTTTACCCGAGGCGGTAGCAGGTTGTAGGGGGCTATCTTCCGTAACCACACCTTGCTGTTTGCCATAAATCCCAGTACTACTCGTGAACAGGACTTGCCGGATGCCACCAGCCTGAGCTGCTTGTAAAGCCTGCTGGATTTTAGCGGGATAAGTATTCACAACGTCTAGATCTCGACGACCACCGGGAGGGACGGTCAGAACAAGTTGATCGGCAGCAAAAAAACCTTCCACCTCGCCGCTGATGTGATCTGAATGAAGTTCCAAAAGGTAGGCATCCCAGCCTAGGTTCCGCAAACGAGTAGCTTTTTCCTTATTGGTAGTCGCCACTTTCACGGTATAACCGAGCTGAAGCAAACGATGTGCAAGTGGCTCTCCGAGCCAACCCGCCCCGAGTAGGGCTATGGTCTTTCTCATAGTTGGATGGTTAGCTGGTTTGATGGTAGGTTGGTAGGTTGGTAACAGGACAAAACAAATCAACATATCAACTATTCTTTTGGTTAATTGGTTTTAGAAGGTAAATCAATTTATCCTCCTGATGACCAATTACATCCCCATCAATTGTTCTTACTACGATGAACTAGAAGCTATTGCTACGCTCAAAAAAGTCGTCACCATCGTTTATAG